>CASBQH010000173.1 GCA_949127695.1 Synechococcales cyanobacterium PMM_0073 | reverse complement strand
CAAATGGCGCGACCATTCGGAATCACCTGCGCTTGCTGAATGGCCAGCTGAAGCGCCGCCACCGTTTGGGGCGTAGCCCACTGCTGTGCCAGCCGCAGGTAGGGCAAGTCTTCCAGCTGCTGGATCTGCTGCTGCCAGGTGGCCGCTAGGCGCTGTGCCTGCTCGTGGCGCGGTCGGTCAGCTGAAACTTGATTAGCCTGCTGAATGGCTAGCTCCAGCGCGGGCTTCTGGCCTAGATCAGCCGCCATCTGAGCCATTTGCAGCTGTTTTAAATCCTGAAGCTGCGCCTGCCAGTCTTGCAGCTTGAGCTGAGCGGCGGCATAGATCGGGCTGTCCGGCACAATCTGCTGGGCGGCAGTCGTAGATTCAATCAAGCTCCAGAGCGGTCGCCAGCCCAGCTTGCCGACCGCTAAGCTCTCTTGGCTACTCTCTTCTACGAGTTTGTGGGCATGACTCAGCTTCACCAAGTCAGCCGCATCCGCCGCCAGATCTAGGTTGAGCGGCACCTGAGCCGCCATCTGCATGGCTCCAGCTTCGTCTCCCTCCTGCCAATGCTGAAGAGCAATTTTGAGCAGATCCTGGCTCCAGCTAGTCAAGAGACTCTGAGCTTCTGCCCAGGCGGCTGTTTCTGGGGCGACGTTTTGCAGTAGCTCAATGGCTGCACCCATTTCGTTGGGGACTAGCTTCTTGGCCAGCTTTTTGGCCTGCACCAGCGACTCTTGCGAAGATTTCTGCACCGAGATTTGCTTGGAGAGCCGATCGGCCTGGGTCATCCGCCAGTAGTCGTGATCGAGGTAGCCCAGCTCTGTCACCTGGTCAAAGGCAGCCTTCCAGTTTTGCTGGTTCATCGCCTCAACGGCTTTGGCGGAAAGATCTTCGCCTTTCTGCCACTGGATTTGCCATTCGCTTAAGGTTTTCTGGGCGTCTGCATGGGCGGGGCTGGAGGCCGGAATTTTGCTGATTGCGGCGGCTGCGCCCTTAAAGTCGTTTTGCGCCATTTTGTCGCGAGCCGCCAGCGTCACCAGCCGCGACCATTTGGCCAATGCCCGCTGGGAGTTGTGATAGAGCGGATGGTTGGGCGACCAGTCTTTGACCAGGTTAATCCCCGTCACCAGATCATCGAGCTTGCCAGAGCGCACTGTTTCCTGGGCACAGTAGAGCCGGTTGGCATCGGCAGAGAGGGACGTAATGCTCTGGCAGTCTGGCAGGGGCGGCAGTCCGGCCAGCCAAAAATAGGCTCCAAGGCCGGTTCCAGCAAAGAGTCCCATGGTTCCAAGCCAGACCAAATGCCACTTCCAGTATTTCCAGCTCTGGTTAAACCGAGCGAGGGTATGGGCTTGAGCGGTTTTGCTCTGAGTGGTTTTGCTCTGAGTGGTTTTGCTCTGGGTTACTTTACGCTTACTTTTAGGCAGCTGAACTGGTTGAACCTCTAGCTGAGGCGCAACTGGCTGGCTTCGTGGTGACTCAATCTGGCCTTGACGGACTAGACGGCGCTGCGCCAAGTCATCACTAGAGCGATCAACGGCTGAATTGACGCTAGATGGATTCACTTGTCTGACCATTGGCTCCGCCTCTACATGCAGGGTAAATGTCCTGATCTGGCTAGACCGAACGCCACAACTGGACGGCCTGCCCCCTTGGATAGTCAAGCTTAATCGCAAATCTCAAATCCGCACCAACTCTCCCTGGCAAAACATGGGGATCAAAAAAGCAGGCCATCTGACCTGCTTTTTATCTGGCTTTTTATCCGGCTGGAGCAATCTTGTTTTACCGTCAGCCTTCAGGCTCTAGGTTGGCCTGATGTCCATAAAAATTAACCGAGTAGCTCGTGATCTTCACACCCGTCTGCTGTTCAATCTGCGCCAGCAGCTCGGCAGGCAGCTCGACATGTACGTCAATAATTTTCTGGCTGTCGAGGCAGTTGACATGGCTATGCGGATCGCTAATGTTGCCATAGAGCCGTCCGTCTGCCCGATCGACGCATTCAATCACGCCCTGCGCCGAGAGCGCCTCCAGGTTTTGGTAGACCGAAGTATGGCCAATTTCTTTGCCCTGATGGTTCAATCGGTCGTAGATTTCGCGGGCAGAAAGATGGTCTTTTTCCTGCCAAAGCAGCTCCAAAATGAAGCGGCGCTGCTTGCTAAGGCGCATTCCCAGCGACTGACAGTGCTCAATGGCATCTTCGAGTGATTGAATGGGCTTTTTGGCCGCAGCTTCCGTAACCATGCTGCCTTCCTTCTGGATCTAAGGGGTAACAAATCTGAGTCTTTATTTCTGAGTCTTCATTCTAGCGGCTCGGCTCGGCTTGCTAAAACAAACTCACTACAACTTTAACTTAGTTAATTTTAAAATGTCCAGATCCCTGCTGCTTTTTAGCTTTGAACGGCAAACAGCCAAAAATTCACGATTTTTAATAACTTCAGCAAACGGGACTAACTTTGGCCAGCGGCTCGTTAAAGATCAGCCGGAGATCGCCCTATTCCTGCGGTCGAATGCCGATCTGCCTCCAGAAATAGCCTGTTTGGCGCTTTCAGCGTAATTCAAAAATTTTTTGTCTTTTGTTCGCAATTAATATAGTTGCTGATCTAAAACTGCAAAAACTGGCTTTTTTGAGATTGAGCCCTGTTCTGAGTCAGAATCAGGCGCATTTTTGACCAGGATTGCGCCAAAGAATTTCTTTACAACCTGTTTTATTGTTTCAATCTCGCCCGCTTTGCGCGGAATTCCCTAATAATGCTGTTAGAGAACGAGCTTTGACAGAATCATTTGTCTGGATCTGGCTCAGAATCAACAGTCCAGCCAGCCGAGGCAACACTACAGGAGAGGTTTAACGTGAAATTAGCCGTTTATGGAAAAGGTGGCATTGGCAAGTCCACCACCAGCTGCAATATTTCAGTGGCGCTTGCTCGGCGCGGCAAAAAGGTTTTGCAAATTGGCTGTGACCCGAAGCATGACAGCACCTTTACCCTGACGGGCTTTTTGATCCCGACGATCATCGACACGCTGCAAGAGAAAAACTACCACTACGAAGATGTCTGGCCGGAAGATGTGATCTACAAAGGCTACGGCGGCGTAGACTGCGTGGAGGCCGGTGGCCCTCCGGCTGGCGCGGGCTGCGGTGGCTATGTGGTAGGCGAAACCGTGAAGCTGCTCAAAGAGCTGAATGCCTTTGACGAATATGACGTGATCTTGTTTGACGTGCTGGGCGACGTGGTTTGCGGCGGCTTTGCGGCTCCGCTCAACTATGCCGACTACTGCATGATTGTCACCGACAACGGCTTTGACGCGCTGTTTGCCGCCAACCGGATTGCTGCCTCAGTGCGCGAAAAGGCGCGGACGCATCCGCTGCGGCTGGCGGGGCTGATTGGCAACCGCACCTCGAAGCGCGATTTGATCGACAAATACATTGAATCAGTGCCGATGCCCGTGCTGGAAATTCTGCCGCTGATCGAAGATATTCGCGTCTCGCGGGTTAAGGGCAAAACGCTGTTTGAGATGGCCGAAACCGACCCCTCGCTCAGCTACGTCTGCGACTACTACCTGAATATTGCCGACCAAGTTTTGGCGCGTCCCGAAGGCGTGGTGCCGAACGACTCACCCGACCGCGAGCTGTTCAGCCTGCTATCTGACTTCTACCTCAACCCACCCGAAGTCCAGCCTCGCGCCGAAACGCAAGATCTGATGATGGTCTAGAAGATGGTTTAACAGCGGCGCGCAGTTGGGTGACATTTGAGACGGCTGAATTGAGCCATTTGAGTGCATGATTAAACTCGACCTCAAAAGCTCAAAGACTCACCTGACCTCATGGACGTTGAACATCTGCGTAAAGCGCTCAAACTCACTTGGCTCAACTACTACCGCACCAATCGGGCTTGGCTGGTGCGGCTGGGCATCTGGGTGAACTACGAAGAAGCCCGTCGGCCTTCGGCCAGCTTTATTCTCGGCACGCTGTCGGTGGCAGAACCAGAGCTAATTCAGCTGTTGCCGCTAGTAGTTGACCTCAATGCCAACCCCGACCGAATTGTGGCTGCGCTGGGGCTAAACTTTAATCCCGAAGATGAGCTAGAGGCGCTGGAAAAGTCAATCGCACGCAGAGCCATGCAGCCGCCGCCCAAAATGCTGCCCAGTAAGCAACAGCCGCCGTTTGAACCAGCGCTGATCCCAGTTAATCAGCCAGTTAATCAGCCAGTGATTCAAGTTGAAGCGACCCAGCCCTCTCATCAATCTGCCAGTCGCCCTGCGCGAGCCAAGCTACCTACCAAGACTCCTACCAAGCTCTCCCCCAAACCCGATCGCCCAACGCTCGATACTGCTCAACTCAGCTCCCAAGAGCTACCTGATCGAATTTAAGAGGATTTAATCCATGACACTTGCCGAAAGCCAGCCCTCTGCCCTTAACTTTGAATGCGAAACAGGCAATTACCATACCTTTTGCCCAATTAGCTGCGTCGCATGGCTCTACCAAAAAATTGAAGATAGCTTTTTCCTGGTGATTGGCACCAAGACCTGCGGCTACTTCCTGCAAAACGCGATGGGCGTGATGATCTTTGCCGAGCCGCGCTACGCGATGGCCGAACTCGAAGAAGGTGACATCTCCGCCCAGCTCAACGACTATGCCGAGCTGAAGCGACTCTGCGACCAGATTAAGCGCGACCGCAACCCTTCGGTGATCGTCTGGATTGGCACCTGCACCACCGAAATTATCAAGATGGATCTCGAAGGACTAGCGCCACGCCTAGAGTCCGAAATCGGCATCCCGATTGTGGTGGCGCGTGCCAACGGCCTCGACTATGCCTTTACCCAGGGCGAAGATACCGTGCTGGCGGCAATGGCCGGACGCTGCCCGACTAAAGCCCCAGAAGCCGAAACCGCCGAAGCCAAAGAAGACCGCAGCGGTATCCAGAAGTTGCTCAACTTTGGCCGCAAAAAAGAAGAAGTGCAGCAAGAGAATTCCGAATATGCGGATCATCCGCCGCTGGTGCTGTTCGGCTCGCTGCCCGATCCGGTTGTGACCAACCTGACGCTGGAGCTGAAAAAGCAGGGAATTAAAATCGACGGCTGGCTGCCCGCCAAGCGCTTCACCGAACTGCCCGTACTGGAAGAAGGCTACTACGTGTCGGGCATGAATCCGTTTCTGTCGCGCACCGCTAGCACGCTGATGCGCCGTCGCAAATGCAAGCTGATTGGCGCGCCCTTCCCAATTGGCCCCGACGGCACTCGCGCCTGGATTGAAAAAATCTGCTCGGTGTTCAACATTCAGCCGCAGGGCTTGGCCGAACGCGAAGCCCAAATCTGGGAGAGCATGGAAGACTACGTGAAGCTGGTGCGCGGCAAGTCTGTCTTTTTTATGGGCGACAACCTGCTAGAAATCTCGCTGGCTCGCTTCTTAATTCGCTGCGGCATGACCGTCCAGGAAATCGGCATTCCCTATATGGACAAGCGCTATCAGGCGGCTGAGCTGGCGTTCTTAGAAAAAACCTGTCAGGAAATGGGCGCACCCCTACCCACCATCGTCGAAAAGCCCGACAACTACAATCAGCTCCAGCGAATCTACGACCTGAAGCCAGATCTGGTGATTACCGGCATGGCTCATGCCAACCCGCTGGAAGCGCGTGGTATCAATACCAAATGGTCGGTCGAGTTCACCTTCGCCCAAATCCACGGCTTCACCAACGCCCGCGATATTTTGGAGCTGGTGACGCGCCCGCTGCGCCGCAACAACTCGCTCAAAGATCTGGGCTGGGACAAGCTGGTGCGGGAAGAAGCGCAAGTTTAGCTGCAAATTTAGTTGATCAGAGGCTAATTGAAGCAAGGGGTGGGCAATGCCTCACTCCTTTTTTATTTAAGCCTGTTGAGGATAGGGTCAAAAAACAAACTGCCCCAAGCTAGAGCCAACTGGCGGGATTTTTGGGCAAAATGGCTTACAGGCTAAAATCTGCGCTTCAGCCGTTCTCACTGCCCGCTGGCATCTTCTTGCATGACCCTCAGCTATTTTGGATTAATTACGCTCATGGTGCTTTCGCCAATCCCGCCAGAGCTGTTTATGCCGCTGGCGGGTTTTATGGCAGCGCAAGGCAAATTAGACTTTATTAGCGTGGTGGCAGCTGGACTGCTTGGTTTTTTGCTCAGCGTTGTGCCCTGGTATTTTGCGGGCAGGCTGTTAGGGGAAGAGCGGCTGAAGCAGTTGGCCGAAAAGCCCTGGATGCCCGCTTCAAGTCGGGGCATTTACAAAACAATCTACCAAGGCAACCGCTGGTTTAGACAGCACGGCGGCAAGGCGGTAGTGCTGGGGCTGTTTTTGCCCGGTACGCGAAACGTGCTGGCGCTGCCCGCTGGACTCAGCCAAATGCCGATTCCCACCTATCTCAGCTACACCACGCTTGGCGCTTTGGCTTGGCTGACTGGCCTGACCGCGCTGGGATATTTCTTAGGCGACCGCTATCACTTGGTTGAGCAAAATATGGACAAAGTGGCGGCAGCGATTTGGCTGCTGCTGGCGGTTGCCGTCGGCATTTGGTCAATGCGCTATTTGCTCCAGCGGCGTAAGCGGCGCATGATTGGCAAGTAGAATTTAGAGAATAGTTAAGCTAATGCCAAGTTGATATGTTGTTATATTGACTTGGCATTAGCTATGTAAGCTTGAGTAGATGCGGTTATCTCGCTCTAGCCAAGACAGTGTAAACAAGCTGCTGATGCAATTGAGTCTGCTCAAAAAGCCTCAGCTTATTCGGACTGACTCTAGAATTCAACAGGGTTTTAACAGGGAACATGGAACAACTTGCCATGCCCAGATTCTATAGCGATCCCCACAAAAATCTAACGGCTAGCTCTGTAACTTTGCAAAAACCTTAACTAAGCTATAGTCAGCGGTCTGTCAGCTGTTGTTCCGGCCAAATTGCTGAATAATTAAATTCAAGTTCAGCCTGACGGAGTTAGATATCCTAATTAAGCCGGATTTTTACTCTAAGTCAGCAGGATCAGTCTGATGACATCCGCCAATTGTCGTAGGCTTTTAAGCTGCGAATCATGACTTTGCCGCCGCTGAGTCACAGGTTATAGCTGTCTCAGATCACAGCATCTTTACAAATCCTTTGTATGCCAAAGATGCCTGCCAACAAGCAACAAGGCATCAAACCCCGTCGCTTGCCCGCTCTGGAAGTATCCAAACAGGCAAAACGACCGCCAGATTCTTTGTATTCTTAGAGACCAACTTCCACCTATGCCAGCCTCAGATCATGCCGAAATCACACTTTTCGCTAGACCAAGCCTTACGCTCTGCCGCCAGCCGTCGTCGCTTTCTCCAGCTCTCGGCTGCTGCTTTTTCCACCGTGGCGCTGGCCAACTGCGCTCAGACAGGCTCTCAGACAACCGATTCTGCATCAGCCAGCGACAAAACGCTCTATCTTTACACCTGGGGCGACTATTCCAGCGAAGCTCTGTATCAGCAGTTCCAGGAGCAAACGGGCATCAAGATCGTGGCCGATGTCTACGACTCCAACGAAACCATGCTGGCTAAGCTGCAAGCGGGCGGCGGCGATCAATATAGCCTGATCTATCCGTCTGACTATATGGTGCGGCAAATGATCGACAGCAATCTGCTGCTAAAGCTAGATCCAGCCAAGCTAGAAGGCTTTGAAAACGTGATGGAGCGCTGGAAAGATCCCGTCTATGATCCCCAGGCAGCTCACAGTGTCCCGTTTAACTGGGGCACGACAGGCTTGCTCTACAACACCAAGCTAATTAGCGCCGAACCCGAAGACTGGAATTTTCTGTGGGACAACCAGGAAGAGCTGGCGGGCAAGATCACGCTGGTAGACGACGTGCGCGAAACGATGGGGATGGTGCTGAAGTCAATGGGGCATTCTTACAACAGCACCGACCCAGCTCAAATTGAAGCGGCCTACCAAAAGCTGCTGAAGCTGAAGCCCAGTCTGGCTGGCTTCAAGACCTACGGATTTGAAGATCAGCTAATTGGCGGCGATTTGGCCATTAGCATGACCTATTCGGCGCTGGGCAACCAGCTGCCCATGGACAACCCGCACTTAAAATACGTCATTCCCAAAAGCGGCACATCCGTCTGGACAGACACGATGACGATCCCAGCCAAAGCGCCTGATCCAGATCTGGCCTATGCCTGGATTAACTTTATGTTAAAGTCCGAAAACGCCGCGCTGGCTGCCCAAGAACTCAAGCTGGGGACGCCCAACCAGGCCGCCTTTGAGCTATTGCCCCCCGAAATTCAGTCTAAAAAGACGCTCTACCCCACTGCCGAAATGCTCAAAAACGGCGAAGGGATTCAGCCCGTTGGCAAAGCGCTAGATCTGTTCGACAAATATTGGACAGAGGCCAAGAGCGCTTAGGTAGGGGTTTGAGTAGGGGTTTGAGTAGGGGTTTCCGCCACTGTCACCGCTCGCCTTTGGTTTGAGTCTGGCGCTAGAGTGAGGGATGAGATTATTTAAACTATTCAACCTATAAACCAGGAGCAAGCAATGGCCGAGCAGCCTCATACCTATTCTGAAGACAGCTTTTGGGAGAAGCTGCGCCAGTTTGCCCAGCAGGCTGGACAACAGGGGGTGGAAAAAGCCCTGACGCTCTACTATGCGGCGCAGCGCCCCGAAACGCCGCTCTGGGCGAAGACGATGATTTACTCCTCGCTGGCCTATTTTGTGCTGCCGACTGACGCCCTGCCAGACTTTACGCCGCTAATCGGCTACACTGACGACCTCAGCGCGATGGCAGGTGCAATGGCGGCAGTAGCCATGTCGATTACGCCAGAAGTGAAGGCGGCAGCTCGGCAGCAGACCGCCGCTTGGTTTGGCGATATCTCAGGGAATGCCTCATCTGAGCCATCCAGCGAGCCGCGAGCGGGCGATACAATTCGCGAAATCTCGATTGAATAGGTTGCAATAGCAGTGCAATAGCAGTGCAATTAGCCGAATTCCGGTGTATGGTGCTGGTTGTATCCTAGTCATCCGCTTCCTGCAAGGCGCTGCTCAAAATCAATGGTGAATGTCTGGCTAATTCGACATGGCGAAAGCGAGGCCAACGCAGGGCTACCCACCGAAAGCCCGGTGAAAACGCCGCTGACCAAGCTGGGATATCGGCAGGCTGAGCAGGTGGCGCAAGCTTTTCCCCAAGCGCCTGATTTGATCATCACCTCGCCCTACTGGCGCACGCAGCAAACCGCCGCCCCAACTCGCACCCGTTTCCCCAACGCGCCGCATCAAGAATGGCAGGTACAGGAATTTACCTATCTCGCGCCTGATCGCTATGCGGGCAGCACCATTGCCGAGCGCTTTCCCCACAGCGACCGCTACTGGCAGCAGAATGATCCGCTGTTTGTGGATGGGGTTGGCGCTGAGTCATTTAGCGATTTGATTGGCCGCGCCCAGGCAGCGCAGGCGCAGATTCAGAGCTTGGAGGCTGAGTTTACGGTAATCTTCAGCCACGGGCGGTTTATTCGAGCCTTGCTCTGGGTGAGCTTAGCCCAAAGCCAAGCCAGATCTCAGGTTAGCGCCAAGCAGATGCGGCAGTTTCAGCATTTCATTAACGCTTTTTCAGTGCCCAATGGCTCAATTTTAAAGCTACAGGTGACAGCCAACCGCCTCTGGTATGGCGGGATCGACCTAGCGCATTTGCAAACCCAGACTGCTGATGCCGGCCAGCTGGATTAAGCGCTGCCAAAAGCGCTGCCAAAAGCGGCAATCCAAGCGGCAGCGGGACAGATTTGGCTTATTCTAAAAATAGAGCAGATACTGTTGAGAATAAGACTATGCCAGAGGCAGTCGGTGTAATTGAAACGCTAGGATTTCCGGCGGTGCTGGCGGCGGCGGATGCGATGGTGAAAGCCGGTCGCGTCACGATTGTTTATTACGATATTGCCGAGAGCGGCGAACAGGTGGTGGCCATTCGCGGCCCCATCTCAGAAGTGCGCCCTGCAATGGAAGCTGGGATTGAAGCCGCTGGAACTGCGCCCCCCAACGGCAAGCTCGTGACTTACTATATCGTCCCGAACCCACCTGAAAACGTGGTGGCTGTCTTGCCGATTCACTATACCGAGAACGTCGAGCAGTTCCGGACTTTGTAGAGCCTGCATGACCTTGGGGTTTGCTAATGGGTTTGATAGAGATTGGGTGATGCAGTCCGGTAAGATAGATGACGTTCACCCCGACGAATTTTTGTTGGTTTCACTTCACACTTTAAGGAGAAAGCGATGCCGATCGCAGTTGGCGTACTCGAAACAAAAGGATTTCCCGGCATTTTGGCCGCAGCAGATGCGATGGTGAAAGCAGGCCGAGTGACGCTGGTTGGCTATCAGCGCTGCGGCAGCGCCCGCTTTTGTGTGATGATTCGTGGCGATGTTTCAGAAGTCAAGACCTCAATGGCGGCAGGCATCGAGGCATCCACTAGCTGCTACGGCGGCACGCTAGAGTCCTGGGTGATTATTCCGCGCCCGCATGAAAACGTGGAGGCGGTGCTGCCGATTGCCTTCACCGAGGACGTAATGCGCTTCCATGATTCAGTTGAAACGCCGCTGATTCCGGGACGTTAGCTCACTGTATTAAAACCAATTGCTAAACCCGATCGGGATTAATTCCCATTTCTCGCAGCTTTGCAGCCAGTCGCTCGGCACGCTGCTGCTGAGAGTTGGCTCGCTCTGCCCCAGTTGGAATCACCTGGCCTTCAGCGTCGCACCAGCGCAGCCAGAGCCGCGTCACGGCTTCTTCAAACTGCCCTTCCCAGAGGGTCAGCCCCAGCCCAACTCTGGCCAGCCAGACGGATTGCCCCACTGCTGTCATGCCCTGCTCTGGCGTTAGTTCGCTGTAGCCCAGCGGCGAAATTGCCCAGACCCGCAGCAGCGCGCCGTTCATCTCAGTTTGGATCTGCCGCAGCGGGTCAAACACCACATAGTAGGGAATACCGATTTGGGCATAGAGGTCTTTTTTGCAGGTTTTGCCCTGCTGCTGTGCCCTGCTGCTCAAGCTCAGCTCGTTGCCCTCTTGATTGGCAACTAGCTCAACGCAGACTTCCGGGACTTTACCAAACTCCCAGACCAAATAAGAGCGATTTTGCCGCTGCGAAAAGTCGGCGGCGCGCTGAATGCCCAGGCTAAGCATCATATCGGGCACAATCGGCTCGCCCTGAAGCCGATAAAACAGCCCGACATTGGCAGCGGCCAAAAACGGGGCGGGCAGCGCCTGAGCGCTATAGAGCGGCTCTACGAGCAGCCGCTGCTGAATCTCAGACTGAAAATTATCCACAGGCGCATCATTCTCAAGCGTCAGATGGCTGATGTCAAGCTCTGTGTCGATTTCTTGGCCGTTGACAATCCGTACCATAAGCGGCATCTCAAATCCGATAGCTCTATTATCCGCGATCGGCCAGAGTTTTCGACTCGACTGCCCTGAATGATTGGCGCAGCTCAAATCAGCCGCCGCGCCGCCAATCTGCCCAACTCTAGACAGAGCAATCCCAAGCCCGCGCTGCCAAAGCCATAGCAGAGCGCCAGCCCTGACTGACCGGAGCGGAGCAGATTGGAAGCGTCAAGGGCATAGGTGGAGAATGTGGTGTAGGAACCCAGGAATCCTACTGAGATAAATAAACGTAAGTCAGGTGAACTCACGACGCGCTCTAGGGCTAACGTGGTGAAGCATCCCATCATGAAGGCACCGGATAGATTGGCCAACAGCGTTCCGACTGGAAAGCCTGCCCCAAACCAAGCCAAGCCAAGCAGCCCAATATAGTAGCGAGCCAGCGCTCCGGGGATGGCTCCCAGGCTAATCGCCAGCGGAGCCCGCCACTGCGGATTGCTTCCCAGCTCTGCGAGCAGTCTCAGCATTGTTGCGTCACTCCGGCGCGGATTACCATAGCCCTCGCACCGGCTGAGCTGAATTAGGCTGGCTGGCCACCGGTTGCCCGACGCAGGCGCTGTAGGTGCGCGTACCATTCTCTTCAATAAAAGCCTCAGTGCCTTTGGTGAATAGGGTGGTTTGGCCATCTGAGTAGCGCGTACCAGAAGCCGACCTGACCTGCGGCAGCGTTAGTTTGCGCCCTGCTAGCGTGAGCTGGGCTTGCTCAATCAAATATTCAGCTTCAAAGGTTTTGCCGTCTTCGCACTGATAGCGATAGAGGCGCTGCTGAGCAGTGGCGGGGAGCGTCAGCGCGATCAGAGCAAGCAGGGCAATGCTGAGCGGTTTGATCATAAAACTAGAGCGGGTTAAATCGGTTTTAGACCAGCCTTAGTCTAGAGGATTTTGGCAACCCATCAAAATCCTTGACGCTCCTTGCAAAACGAAGTCATAACGACTATGATTAAGTGGCAAAGGGAAAACCCACAGGAGGCTCTATGACTGCAACGATTCAAGCTCAGCAAACCGTCGTCAAAACACTCAACCGTGAGCAGGCTAATGCGCTAGTTGCCTATCTCAACTACAAAAAATATCACTGGCTCACCTATGGCCCACTGTTTCGCGACCTGCACCTGCTGTTTGAAGCACAGGGCGGCGAGGTCTTTGCCATGATTGACGAACTGGCCGAACGCAGCCTAATGCTGGATGGTCGCCCGGTGGCTGACCCGGCTGACTAT
>CASBQH010000172.1 GCA_949127695.1 Synechococcales cyanobacterium PMM_0073 | reverse complement strand
GATAATCGCGGCTCTAGCCCGATTTGGGATCCAGATTATTTTGACGGTGACAACGGCAAGGTGGGGACGCTAATTGGCGTTGAACTGCCGCAGGTGATTAAAACTCGCTACCGCACGTTAGATGATCCCAAATTCTGGGCAATCGGCGGCGTCTCTTCAGGTGGCTGGGGAGCCTATAATATTGGTCTGCGGCATCTCAACCTCTTCCATATCTTTTTTAGCCACAGCGGCTACTTCACCGACAAAAGCGGCGCTGAAAACAGCCCCAATCAATTTATTCAACGGTTTCCCAAGGCTCAGCTGCGAGTAATTCGCGCCTATCTCGATGCAGGAAAAGACGATACCGATCTCTTGGCCTCTACCCAGCAGTTTCACCAAACTCTGAATCGGCTAGGCGTGGCCAACGTATTTTATCCGTTTCCGGGCGGGCATGGGCTGACGGGTGCTGACTACGGCTGGAACTATTTTCATAAGCATCTCGCAGATTCGCTACGCTACGTGGGTCAACAGTTTGTTCAAGCGGGAGTGAAATAATGCTGTTATCAAAAGATCGCTTCTGGCTCTGGACTGCGGCTTTACTGACCGCAGGCATGGGGCTAGTCAATCTTGTTTCTGCGGCAACACCCGGCTTGCCTGAGCGGATCGGCTGGATCGAAGCGCTGTTTCCGTTTCAAGTGCGGGCGGGGGCGCATGTGTTTGCCGCCGTGATTGGCTTTCTGCTGCTGGTACTCTCGGCCAACCTGCTGCGCCGCAAGCGCGTGGCTTGGCTGCTGACGGTTGGGCTGCTAGTGCTTTCGATTCTGAGCAATCTGATTAAGGGCTGGGACTACGAGGAGAGTCTATTGGCAGGTATTCTATTCGTGCAGCTGCTGCTGATGCGACGGCAGTTTACAGCTCAGTCAGATCGCTCCTCAATTGCCCAAGGGCTAAAGGTTTTGGCGGCGGCACTGCTGTTCACGCTGCTGTATGGCACACTAGGATTTTACTGGCTAGATCAGCGTTATTCGGTCAATTTCAATTTGAGTGCAGCGGTATGGCAAACCCTGGCCATGTTCTTCAGCGACGATAATGCGGGATTGCAGCCGACGACGCGCTTTGGCGAGTTCTTTGCCGACTCGATTTACATGGTGGGGATTGCGACAATGGGCTTCGGTATTTGGATGCTGCTGCGCCCGGTGCTGCTCTCTTCCGGGGCAGCTAAAGCCGATCGCCAGCTCGCCCAAGCGATTGTCAAGCAGTATGGCCATTCTTCGCTAGCGCGGTTCACGCTGCTGGATGACAAGCTCTATTTCTTTAGCCCAACTGGGCAGAGCATGATTGCCTACGTCGCCAAAGGTCGAGGTGCGATTGCTCTAGGTGATCCTATCGGCCCACCTGAAGATCGACGGGAAGCCATCGCCGGGTTTCAGCAGTTTTGCGCCCACAACGACTGGTATCCTGCATTTTATCAAACTCTGCCAGATGATCTGGAGCTGTACCAATCTCTAGGGCTACAGGCTCTGCAAATTGGCGAAGAGGCGATTGTCGATTTGAAGAGCTTTACGCTAGAAGGCAAGCCGGGAAAAAATCTGCGAACTGCAATGAACAAGATGGCCAAAGCTGGACATCAAATCGAGTTTTATGCCCCACCAATTTCCAGCAGCCTGCTGAGTGAACTGCGCGCAGTCAGCGATGAGTGGCTGCAAATGATGCAGGGATCTGAAAAGAAATTTTCGCTGGGCTGGTTTGATGAGGCTTATTTAAAAGCCTGTGAAATGGCTGTCATTCGCAATGCAGACGGACAGGTGACTGCTTTTGCGAACGTGGTGCCAGAATACCATCTGAACGAAATTACGATTGACCTGATGCGGCGGCGGCAGAACGTGGAGCAAGGCACGATGGATTTTCTGTTTGTTTCGCTGTTTCAGCATTTCAAGGCGCAGGGCTATGACGGGTTCAATCTGGGCTTGTCAGCGCTCTCCGGCATCGGCCTCTCCAAGCAGTCCCCCCGGCTGGAAAAAGCGGTGCGCTATCTCTACAGTCACCTGAATCAGTTCTATAACTTTCAAGGGCTCCATGCCTACAAAGAAAAATTTCACCCGCGCTGGGAGCCGCGCTATTTGATCTATCCGGGCTGGTTTGCGCTGCCCGATGTGGTGGTGGCGCTGGTGCGAGCCGATTCCGGCGACCGGCTGCTGGATTACTTCAAGCCCACCGGAGGCTAGAAGATGCGACGGCTGCTCAAGTTCCTGCCTTCTGCGGTCAGCCTGCTGCTGCTCGTCGCGTCGCTCTGGGTGATTCGTCAAGAGTTTCAGCAATATGCCAGCGGTGATTTGAGCCGACAGCTCGCTCTCATTCCCAAGCAAAATCTAGGATTGGCCGTTGGCTTGACCTTGCTCAACTGTTTGGTGTTCACGGGCTACGATACGCTGGCGGCGCAGTATGTGCAACAGCCGTTGCGCTATCGCCAAACCGCGCTCGCTGCTGTGATCAGCATTCCCATCAGCAACAGCGTCGGGCTAGGACTGCTGAGCGGCAGTGCGATTCGCTATCGATTTTATGCAGCCTGGGAGGTTTCCCCGCTCAAAATTGCTCAGATCCTGGCCTTTTGCAATCTCAGCTTTTGGCTAGGGCTACTAACGGTTGGCGGGCTGTTGTTTCTGGTGCAGCCGGTCGAAATTCCGGCCAAGCTGCATCTGCCTTTCGCATCTTCGCAGCCGATTGGCCTGATCTTTTTAAGCTTAATTGCCGCCTACCTGCTCTGGAATCTGCTGAGTCAAAAGCCGCTGAAGCTAGGGCAGATGACGCTCCCGCATTTGCCAATGGGGCTGTGCGTTCGGCAACTTATCGTTTCTTCGCTCGATTGGAGTTTGGCTGCTGCCGTACTCTATGCGCTGTTGCCAGCGAGCGACATCGCCTACAGCAGCTATTTTGGCATCTATCTGCTCGCGCAGTTTGCGGGCGTAGTCAGCAACGTTCCGGGCGGCTTAGGGATATTTGAAACAGTGATGCTCTTGCTGCTGGCTCCTAGCTTTTCAAACAGCTCGCTGTTTGGGGCGCTAATTGCCTACCGGATCATTTACTATCTGCTGCCGCTGACGATTGCAATGCTGTTGCTGGTTGGCTACGAGCTGCGTTCGCATTGGCGACGCTGATGGGGTCACTAGACTGTTCAAGATCCAACGCTGGGCTGGGTAGCCTGGGACATCCAGTTAGCAATCGCCTGATTCACCTGCTCTGGAAATTCTGCAATGACCAAATGACCCGCTTCTGGCAAATGTAAATGCTGGCTGTGATGGAAGTGATCCGCTAGCGCTTGTCCCATCTCATAGGTAAAGCTCGGATCTTGTCCGCCGGTGATTACCAGCGTCGGAATATTCAGATACCGATCGGCCTTGCGCCGCTGAAAAAAGTTATAGTTCCAGAACGGCTCCAAGGCTCGATAAGGATGAATCTCAGTTGGCACGGGTGCTTCGGCCAAAAACCGCTGTACAGTCGGGTGGCGATGGCTGCTAGAAAGCTGCTCTGTCCAGCTGCGAGCCACAGGGATGCGATATAGATATCTGCCGCCCCAGGTGAGGAATTTGATCAGCGGCACTTCCCACCAGGGATCGAGATCATGCGTACCGCCACAAATGAGCACCAAAGCCGTCACCGGATGGCGCTGTGCCCATTCCAGCCCAATCGGCACGCCGTAGCTATGGCAGCAGAGCACCGGCGACTGGATGTTAAACCGATGCAGCAAGCGCGACAGATCGCGGCGATGGCGGCCAATTGAATAGCGCTGGTAGGGTTGAGACTGACCATGCCCTGCCAGGTCATAGGTGAGCGCTTCCCAGCCTTGGGCGACGGCAAACTCATATTGCGAGCGCCAGTTGTAGCGATTGCCCAAGCCGCCGTGCAAAAACACCGCAGCCGGAGCCTGTCCTGCCCTGTGGCAAACCTGCAAGAGTGCCCCCGGACGCAACTGAACTGATTCACCGGCCAACAGATCTTGACTCTCTAACATCAATCTCAGATTAGTTTATTGAGTTGATTGGGTCTGTTAATTTTTGGGTTTAGAAGCCTGTACCGGAAACAGCAGACTGACAATTTTGAAGCCTGTGAACACTAGCAGAAAGCCAAGCGCTGCGCCAGTTCAGGAATTTCGCCCGATAGATCAGCTGAGCAATGCAGCGATTTAAGCCCCCTCACGCAGCTTATCTAGCACCGAGCGATCTTCCAGCGTTGAGGTATCGCCAGAGATCTCTTCGCCTGCGGCCAGCGATCGTAAGAGCCGCCGCATGATTTTGCCAGAGCGGGTTTTGGGCAGCGCATCGGTAAACCGAATTTGTCCTGGACGCGCCAATGCGCCAATTTCAGCCACTACATGCTTTTTCAGCGCCTTGTCGAGATCTTCGCTGGGCAAAAACGCGCCTTCTAGGATCACGAAAGCCACCACTTCCTCGCCCTTCACCTCATCTGGCTTGCCCACGACTGCGGCTTCAGCCACCGCCGGATGCGACACCAGCGCCGACTCAATTTCCATTGTGCCAAGCCGATGTCCGGCCACGCTGATCACGTCATCGACCCGCCCCATGATCCAGAAGTAGCCGTCTTGATCACGGCGTGCCCCGTCCCCAGCAAAGTAAAGGGACTGGCCGTCTACGGGCGCAATATGCTCCCAATAGGTGCGCCGGAAGCGGTCATCGTCGCCGTAAACCGTTCGCATCATGCTTGGCCAGGGATGCCGTACTACCAGGTAGCCGCCCTCGCCTTCGGGCACAGGATGGCCGTCGAGATCTACCACGTCGGCCAAAATGCCGGGGAAAGGCCGCGTCGCGGAGCCCGGTTTGGTGGCGATTGCGCCGGGAATTGGCGTAATCATGATGCCGCCAGTTTCGGTTTGCCACCAGGTATCGACAATTGGGCAGCGCTCTTTGCCAATAATCCGGTGATACCAGATCCAGGCTGCGGGGTTAATCGGCTCGCCCACCGTGCCCAGCAGCCGCAGCGACGACAGATCCCGCGCGTTTGGCAGATGCTCGCCCATTTTGATAAAGGCGCGAATTGCTGTAGGAGCCGTGTAGAAAATTGTCACGCCATATTTTTCAATCACGTCCCAGAAACAGCCCGGATTGGAAGTTCGGGGTGCGCCTTCATACATCAGCGTGGTAGCGCCGTTGGAGAGCGGCCCGTAGACAATATAGCTATGCCCCGTAATCCAGCCCACGTCTGCCGTACACCAATACACATCCGTATCGCGCAGGTCAAAGATCCATTTGGTGGTGACATGCGTATAGAGGTTGTAGCCACCGGTGGTATGCACCACGCCTTTTGGCTTGCCCGTACTGCCGCTGGTGTAAAGAATAAACAGCATATCTTCGCTGTCGAGTGGCTCTGCTGGACAGTTGGCCGAAACGCCCTGCTGCAAATCATGCCACCAGTGGTCGCGTCCCGGCTGCATGGCGATCTTTTGCTGGGTTCGCTGCACCACCAGCACGTTTTCCACTGAAGGGGCGCTGTTGTTTTCCAGCGCTCTGTCCACCTGCTCTTTTAAGGGCACAATCGCATCTTTGCGCCAGCCGCCGTCTGCGGTAATCACCAGCTTGGCCTTGCCGTCGTTGAGCCGGTCGCGCAGAGCCTCAGCGCTGAAGCCGCCAAACACCACCATATGCGGCGCGCCAATCCGAGCGCAGGCCAGCATGGCGATTGCGGCTTCGGGAATCATCGGCATATAGATGCCCACGATGTCGCCTTTTTTGACGCCCAAGCCCTTCATCACGTTGGCAAACTGGCAGACCTCGCGGTGTAGCTGCGCGTAGGTGAGGGTGCGCGAGTCGCCCGGTTCGCCTTCCCAAATTAGCGCGGCCTTGTTGCGTCGCCAGGTGGTGAGATGGCGATCCAGGCAGTTGTAAGAAATATTAATTTTGCCATTCACGAACCAGCGGGCGTGCGGCGGCTGCCAGTCAAGCACCTGCTCCCAGGGTTGAAACCAATCTAGCTCCTGCTCAGCCAGCTCTGCCCAGAAGGCTTCCGGGTCGGCCTTTGCCCGCTCGTAAAGCGCCTGATAGGCTTCTAGGTTTTTGAGCTGCGCCTGCTCGGAAAACTCGGCGGGCGGCGCAAACAGGCGGTCTTCATGCAGGATAGATTCGATCGTGGGGGAGGTCATAGGGCAAAAAGTTGGAGTGAACGGCACAAAAATCGCTCTGAATAAAACCCTATCCGGTTGCTGGCTCAATTGTATAGAGCTTTAGATTTTGTTTTATGTCAGGGCGGATTGAGCCAGTTTCTGCCCAGCGGATGAGGAAAGCAATCCGATCATTCGTCTATTCTGTATCGTAGATATCATTGGTGCAGATTATTCAAACTGCTTTAAGAGGGTTATTCCTATGGATGTTTCTCAGATCAAAGAGCATTTGATGGTTCATGCCAAAGGTTCAGGCGAGATGAACGGTGCGCCCGGTGTGCATATTGGCACGGTTGATCGGGTTGAAAACAATCGTTACATCAAGCTAACCAAAGACGATTCGCCCAACGGCCAGCATCGCTGGATTCCGCTGGAATGGGTGGAATCTGTGGACGACAAGGCCGTTTACCTGAAGCGCACGGCGGCTGAAGTGCAGGCGACTGTAACCGACCAGCATCCCGAAGATGAGGCGATCTACAAGGCGCAAGCAGAGCATGATCCGGTATCGGGTGCAGGCATTGGCTAATTCCGAAGCCTTTGCTAAAACCTGAGTTGCTATCGCGTAGCTCAGGTTTTTTGTGGCTCAATTGTTCTCTACAATAGAGCAAGCAATCCGCTGAGCCAGAGCCAATGGAAGAATTTTTTAATAATGTCTCGCGCTATCCGCGCTATTTGATCAGCTTTTCGCTGGGAGTCTTGCTGACGGCCATTAGTCCGCTGCTGCCGATGATGAAGCGCCCGACGACGGCCATTGCGGCGGTCGCTTTTTTGGTTTCGGTATTTGTCTTTCTCAGCTTCACGCTGCGGGCGATGCTACAGCTCAATGCGGTCTAGGGCGTGAAAATGCGACAATTGAATCAGCAATTTTGAGCCAGCAGTGCAGGAGACAGATATGGCAACAGATCGACGGGTCGCCAGAGTGGCCGAACTGATCAAGCGCGAGGTGAGCCAGATGCTGTTCTCTGACATCAAAGATGATCGGGTTGGCTCAGGCATGGTCAGCGTCACAGATGTGGATTTGGCGGGCGACTTGCAGCATGCCAAAATCTACGTCAGCATCTATGGCAACGATGAGGCCAGAGCTGAGACAATGGCGGGGCTGAAATCAGCCACCAGCTTTGTGCGTGGCGAAATTGGCCGCAGAGTTCGACTGCGCCGCACGCCCGACATCACCTTCCTCGAAGACCGCTCGATTGAGCGCGGCACGCAGGTCTTGTCTTTGATCAATCGGCTCAGCGAAGAGCGCAAGCCCGATGAAGAATTAGATGGCTCAGCCCCTAGCGCAGACAGCAGCCCAGACCCCGAACCAGCCTGAGCATCAGATGACCTTACCCAACTGGCAGCAGCTCTCTCTGGCCGAACAGATGGCGCAGCTAATTGTGGTGCGGGCTTCGGGGCATTTATTTGATCATCAAATCCAATATCCCGTTTGGGAGCCGCCTGCCGCGAAGTTGAAGCACTGGCTTGATCTAGGCGTGGGCGGCGTAATTTTGCTGGGCGGCAGTGCGGTTGAGGTGGCGGCGCGGACAGAGCAGCTTCAGGGCTGGGCGAAGCTGCCTCTCCTGATTGCGGCAGATATTGAAGAGGGCGTGGGGCAGCGGTTTGCGGGCGCAGTTTGGTTTCCGCCCCCGATGGCGATTGGCGCAATTGCAGAACGCGATCTGCCGCTTGCCCTCACTTACGCTGAGCAGATGGGAGCCGCCACAGCCCAGGAAGCGCTGGCGATTGGTGTTAATTGGGTATTGGCTCCGGTGGTGGATGTGAACAATAACCCAGCTAATCCGGTGATTAACCTGCGAGCCTGGGGCGAAACTGTCGAGACTGTCATTCAGCTCACCCAAGCTTTTCTGCGAGGCGCAAACCAATACCCGGTACTAACTACGGCCAAGCATTTTCCGGGGCATGGTGACACCGCCACCGACTCGCATCTAGAGCTGCCGGTGAT
>CASBQH010000171.1 GCA_949127695.1 Synechococcales cyanobacterium PMM_0073 | reverse complement strand
TTTCAAAACCGCTGGCGGATGCTAGTCTGCGGCAGCGGCAGCAAGCTGCACTGGGGCGGCTTAGCCGAGGGCATTCAGATTGTGATTAGCACCGCTCGCCTCAACCGTCTGATTGAATTTGCCAGCGGCGATTTGACGGTGACAGCCGAAGCGGGGCTAAAGCTGGTTGATTTGCAGAACAAGCTCGCCACAGCAGGCCAGTTTCTGCCCGTTGATCCGGCTTACCCAGAACAGGCAACGCTGGGCGGCATTGTGGCCACCGCCGATACAGGCGCATGGCGGCAGCGCTATGGCGGACTGCGAGATTTGCTAATTGGCCTAACAATAGTGCGGAGTGACGGCAAGCTGGCCAAAGCAGGCGGGCGCGTCGTCAAAAACGTGGCGGGCTATGACCTGATGAAGCTGTTTACTGGCTCTTACGGCACACTGGGCATGATTAGCCAGCTGTCATTTCGGATCTATCCTTTGCCTGCGGCGGCTGCCACGCTGTATGTCACCGGGCAAGATATTGCTCAGATTACGGCGGCGATTTTGGCTTCTGGCCTCACGCCAACTGCAATTGAAATTCTGGCGGCTCCCACGGCCAAGCAGCTCAATCTGGGTGAACAAATGGGACTGCTGATTCGGTTTCAAACGATTGAAGTCAGCATTCAGCAGCAGCTAGCGCAGGTGACGCAAATGGCGCAACAGCTTGAACTGAGCGCGACCCAGATTGCCGAGCCAGAGGCAGCGCTATGGCAACAGTTGCGAAGTCTGATGGATTCCTCCCCCCCAGAACTGCCTGTAACCTGCAAAATAGGAGTAGAGCCAGCCCAAGCCGTCGCGGTATTGCGGCAATTTGAGCAGGCTGGAGCCAGCGGCGTGATTCATGCCAGCAGCGGTTTGGGACAGCTAACTTTGCCGCTGATCTCTACCGAAACACTGCTAAAGCTGCGGCAAATTGCTGAAGCGGCGGGCGGCTTTCTGTCAGTGCTGGCCGCTCCGATTGACCTGAAGCAGCAGATTGAAGTCTGGGGCGATGCGGGCGATGCGCTGGGCTTAATGCAGCGACTCAAAGCTCAGTTTGATCCAGAGAATTTGCTCAGTCCCCATCGCTTTATTGGCAAGATTTGAACAGCAGAATTTGAACGGCAAGATGTAATCCTGGAACCCCATGCAGACCCAGCCCAATCCCAACGCAGCTCCCAGTCCCAGCTTTGACGCTGAGCATCCGCCTGATCCAAAGCTAATTAACACCTGCGTTCACTGCGGCTTTTGCCTTGCCACCTGCCCCAGCTATCGCGTCTTGGGCAACGAATCCGACTCACCCAGAGGCCGGATCTACCTAATGGACGCAATCAATCGGGGCGAAGCGCCGCTTTCGGCCACCAGCGTCGAGCATTTTGACTCCTGCTTGGGCTGTTTAGCCTGCGTCACCACCTGCCCTTCTGGCGTGCAGTATGACCAGCTGATTGCCGCCACCCGTCCGCAGGTGGAGCGCAACCATAACCGCAGCCTGGGCGACCGCCTGTTTCGGCAGCTAATCTTCTCGCTGTTTCCCTATCCAGAGCGGCTCCGGATGCTGCTTGCGCCCCTGTGGCTCTACCAAAAGTCGGGAATACCGCAGCTGATTCGCGCCACAGGACTGCTGAAGCGGATCTCGCCTCGACTAGCCGCGATGGAAACCCTGCTGCCCACAGTCACAGCCCAGTCGTTTCAAGATAATTTGCCGACTGTAGTAGCAGCGCAAGGCCAGCAGCGCTATCGGGTTGGGATGATTTTGGGCTGCGTCCAGCGCCTGTTTTTTAGCGATGTAAACGAGGCGACGGCGCGGGTGCTGAGTGCCAACGGCTGCGAGGTGGTAATTCCTAAATCGCAGGGCTGCTGTGCGGCGCTGCCTCAGCATCAGGGGCAAACCGAGCAGGCGCAGGCGCTAGCGCGGCAAATGATTGACAGCTTTGAAAATACCAACGTTGATTACGTCATCATCAACGCAGCAGGCTGCGGCCATACGCTGAAGGAATACGGCCATATTTTGCAGGATGACCCGCTCTACGGCGACCGGGCAATTGCGTTTGCTGAGAAAGTGCGCGACGTGCAGGAATTTTTGGCGATGATTGGCCTGACTGCGCCACTGTCGCCGCTGCAAGCTGAGCCGCTGACGCTGGTTTATCAAGATGCCTGCCATCTGCTGCATGGCCAAAAAATTAGCCTCCAGCCGCGTCAGCTCTTGCGTCAAATTCCGGGCGTGACGCTGCGTGAGCCAGTGGATGCGGCGCTTTGCTGCGGTAGTGCCGGGGTTTACAACATGCTGCAACCTGAAGTAGCCGAAGAGCTAGGTCAGCAAAAGGTATCTAACCTGCTGAATACTGGCGCAACGCTAATTGCCTCTTCCAATCCAGGCTGCTCGCTGCAAATCCTGAAGCAACTGCAAACGCAAGGGAAGTCGATCCAGGTGATGCACCCAATTCGGCTGCTTGACTATTCGATTCGCGGCGTGCAGCTGAATGCTACTGAGGGCGAGAGCTAATTTGGGGATGGACTGGCTGGGGGGCTAACTGATGGACTAGCAGTTGGGCTGACTGGGGGACTGGAGACAGCAGGGGAAGCTGGATTGCTGTCACTCTTGACTTCAGCCAACCTCTGCCAATCTTTGATCGCATCTGCTGTCCAGAGCCAGTTCTGGGCAAGCGCTTCGGGTGTAAACCGCTTCGGGTCACGGCTGATCACTTTCTGGTAGAGCAAGACTGCGTTTTGCAAATGATCGTCGCGTTCTGGGGCAGAGCGGCCATCTGCCCGTTTTTGCAGCACCAGAGCGGCCATTGCCGTGAAATCTAGGATTTGGTCATCGGTCAAATCTGGATTTGCATTGGCCGTTGACCAAGTCTGAATCGCTTTCTCTAGATCTTTTGGATCCGCTCCCCGGTAATAGGCAAACATCAGCGCCTGCTGATAGTCCAGGTTATTCGGGTCAGCTTCTACAGCAATTTCCCAAAAGCTGCGGGCTTGCTCTAGCGTATGCGTACTATCAGCGGCTTTCATCCCTTGCCAAGCCAGCCGACCTCGCAAAAAATTGAGTCGAGCATCGTCTTTAATTTCTGCTGGAGCGGCTGAGAGTGCGACAGAAGCCTGCTCCAGTGCCCCACGCTCCAAGAGCAATTTGACAGCCTCAACCCCTGGCTCAATTCCCTGCCCCTGCTTGACGCTCTCTCCCTGCTGAAAGATATCTTCGGCCTTGGCTCGCAGCTCTTCAGTTGAGGCGGTCGGATCGACGAGCGGTTCGGGAGATGGAGACTGCGGAGAGAGCCGCTGCTCCAGCCAGCCTAGGATTGGCCAGCTTGATGCCCCATTCGGAATGCCATAAAGCCCGATATAAGCCACGGCTCCCACTGCGCCCAAGATTGGCAAGAGCCAAAATCGGCCAATTGAGCGCTGGCGAACTGCTGTAAAATCAGCTCGGTTATCTTGGGGCTTCAAGGCCGCTTGTGAACTGTTGCCAAGAGCCTCAGGCGGCTCGGCGGCTGGCGGCTCAGCCACCTGCGATGCTGGACTAGCAGCTTGGTTTGGGTCGCTGGGTGGTGACAGCTGCTCTAGGATCTGGGTAATTGCTACAGGACTGGCTGCGCTGATATCATCAAGCGCGGCTCCCTCTGTCGGCGAATTTGCCGGATGCGAGGATGCCCCCAGATTTGGCAGGGGCTGAGGAATTCTGGGCGGTTCGGCTGGCAGAGCTGGCGGTTCAGCAGGTTTGGCAGCCGCATATCGGGGGGGAGAAAGCAGATAGTCAGAGCCAGTGGCTGTCGGCTCGTGAGCCAGCAGCTGGCCATTAAATTTAGGATGCAGATAGAGCACGGGGAGCGCCCAATAAAACTGCTGCGAGCCATAGGTAGCAATCAAGCCTTGTCTAGCCCGATTCAAGCTCAGATCAATTGGCGAACCTTGCTTCAGATTGTGATAAAACCAGCGAGTCAGGTTAAGCGCGACATCATCTGGAATTTGCTCTGCCATTGCCAAAACAGCTGGAATCCCCCGGCTCACGAGTGCCTCAGCCAGGGTGCGGTTGCTGCCGCTCGCATCAGCTGCCGTATGGGCTCCCCGGCAGGAGTTAAACACGGCTAGCCGAATGCCAGTATTGACCAGCAGCCCCGCCAGATCATCCCCTGTCATAATTTCGCTCAAGCCGGTGCGGTTGTTGACCAAATACAGACTGCCACCCGCTGCGCTGAGGTCGCTATGGCCAGCATAATGCAGCACCTGAAACCGACCTTGCTCTAAGGCTCGCGCCAGCTCTTCGCGTCCCGGCTGATTCAGGATAGTCAGCTGCATCTCAGCGGCGGCGGCAGGCGAACTCACCAGCGAGCTAGATGTGGCAGCCTGAAGCTCCTGCTGCATCTGCTTCACCTCTCGATAGAGCTTGAGCTGCGCTTGGTCTGTTGGGGCTGAAACCACCATCAAGATCCGAATCGGCTGATGGGGCAGCAGTTCTGGAAAGTTATCTTCAACCAGACGACTGTTGATTTGATAGCGAGAGAAAGTGATTCGCGTCCCGGCAGCCATTGGACGCGGGGCGGCGTTGATGCTGCCCTGAAGCAGCTGCTCGACCGGCACATCCAAGCCATACATCACTTCCCAGGGGAGCCGCAGCAAGTCTGCCCCCTTTAATCCCAGCCGCAGCCGCAGAATATCTCGCCGATGCTGGGCGACGACCTGAGAAGATAGCCAGCTGTCGCGCAGGGTGCCTCTAAATAAACTGGCATAGAGCTTCTGCCCCAGTTCGATCAGGCTAATCGCCGAGCGTTCGGAATCAGGCATCGCTCCGGACTGCAAGAGCCCCTTCAGCGGATCGCCAATCAGCTGCTGCGCTTCGCCAAGCCACTGCTCGACCGGCCAAACAATTTGCTCCTGACCCAACGGTGCTCCATAGGGAACCTGCTCAGTCCGAATTAAATACTGACTATTCCCAACCGGGGTTACAGAGAGATTAAACTCCTGGGTCACAGCACCAGCGCGCTCCTCATCCTTAATGCCTTGTTTACCGCTACTTGATTCGTCACAAGCTCATTTCTGCCTATCCTAATTCATTGTTGCCTGTCTACTGCCGCTATGGACTAGGTCGGCTGAAATTACCCTCAGAATTTGCAGGACTTTAATCAAACATAGAATTTTGATGAACCCAGCCTAGAATCAATCAAATCACTATCTCAAATAAACTTCCGGATTAGTCAGTCATCCCCGGAATATTAGAGAGGTAGATGCACCCTGATTCAACATCCCCAGCTCGCTTTGTCGAGACTGGGGTTTTTTTATTTGACCAAACGCTGTAGATTGCCACAAAACGAAATATTGTCGCCAAAATGACAGGGCGTTAATTATCTGTTAAAGTCTTTGAAATTGATGAAGCAATAAAAACCTGAACGATGCCCTACACCACCGAAGAAGGCGGACGCCTGAACAATTTTGCAGTTGAACCCAAAGTCTATAAGGCTGAACCGCCCACGAAACAGCAGCGGGTTAGCTACGCGATTCTGGGCGCTGTTGGATTTATTCTAGTGGCAGGCTTAATTTTTGTCGCGGCTTCGGTGTCATAGTCCGGCTCCCGCTCATCGCTAGCCGCAAGATTTTCCGCCCAGATTAAACTGCCCGCCTACGGTCCCGACTGCAATCCAGCCTTGATAGGGCGCGGTAATATAGGCCCAGTGCCGTTCAACTTCACCGGAATGCGACCGAACGTGATCGCTGGTGAACTGAAACTGGTAAGTGCCTTTGGGGATGGTTTGCAGCGCCGTATTGCCTGTGGTGGTGGGCTCGCTCCGCACAACTAGCCCTTCGCTGGGCAGCACGTCGCAGACTGCGGTAACTGTATTAGCAACGGCAGCATTGGTGACGGCAGCATTGGCAGCAGCGGCAGGCTGAGCTGCTGGGCGGGCGGGTGACGGCGCTAAAGCCGGAGCGGCAGTCAAGCTGCTGCAAGGGGCAGATGGCGTCAGATATTTGGCCTCTACCCAGCCAATCAGCGGCTCTGTGACTCTCGCCCAGCCTGTTCCTGAGCTGGTCATTTCTAGCCGCACCGTTTGGCCGCTAGCCAGAATGCCACGCGAGCCGCTCTCTAGGCTGGGCTGCACATAGATGCCGGTTAAGCCGTTGGTTTGACGACAGCTGGTTTCTGTGATTGGGGCTACAGCTGCCGTGACTCCGGCAGTCTGAGCCATGCCGGCAGCTGCAAAACTGCTCCAGATGAAACCCGTCAACCCTGCACTCGCCGCCCTGATCAGAACAGCGCTCTTCGCCCTTTTGCTGCCCATACTATTTTATCTCGCCAAAGAAAATTTTCCTTAACAAAAATGCTAGCACAGCTCGCTAGATTCAGCGCTGGGTAGAAAAATCACTGCGGCTAAGGTTGCCATTCGCAGACTGAGATTGACTGATTAGGGCAAACAGTCCGCCGCTGCCAAATCCTGAATCTGCGCCATTTTGGTTATAAAACAGCCGACCCGTGGCGCGAACATAGGTGATTTTGGCGTCACTGCCGCTGGCTTGCTCAAGCGTTTGGACGCTGGCAAAGCTCACTCGCCGACCTAGCCCCACAAACATGCTGCGATCCAGCAGAATCTTGTCGCGTTTTGCTTCAAAGTCGGTGATCCGATCGCTGCCGCTGCTGCGACTGTAGGCCAAGCCATCGTCAAAGATAAATCGATCGCTGCCGCTGCCGCCCGTCAGCTGGTCGCGACCCAGCCCGCCAGTAATCTGGTCGTTGCCCGCCAGTCCAGTGATCCGATCTGCGCCGCCCTCACCGCTGAGCCGGTTTGAGCCGCTGCTGCCGGTGATTCGATCGTTGCGCTGACTGCCCAACACATCTTTGAAGCCCGCTACAGACAGCCGCACTGCGGGCTTGCTCCTGACAAGCAGACTCTCTCGCTCCAAATCCACCTGGATCGAGCTGTCTGTTTCTTGAGTAGCATCAACTTCAGCGATTTTGGCCGAAGAGCGCAGCAACACCTGTGGCGTTTTGTTCAGCGAAACAGCGACGTTATTGCTGCCGCTGGCGCTCACCCAGTCAATCTTGCCGTCACCGTTGAGGTCAGCCGCCGTCAGCCCCTGCGCCGAGCTGTTGATGGGCGTGACGCCAGCCCCGGTAAAGTTGCCCTGGCCGTCTCCCGCCAAAATTGACAGCACAGCAGAGTTGCTGAGCGTGGCGGCCAAGTCAAGATGGCCGTCGCCATTAAAGTCTTGAGCGGTGAGTGAGTTGACGCTACTCCCGGCAGACAGCAGCTGAGAGCCGGAAAAGCTGCCCTGGCCATCTCCGAAGAGAACCGTAATATTTTCGCCGGTTGCGCCCAGATTTCCAGTGGCAATATCCAGCTTGCCGTCTTGGTTAAAGTCACCCGTGACCAGCGAGGCTGGATTAGAGCCGACAAAAAACTGGGATGGGCTTTGAAAGCTGCCGTTGCCCCTGCCCAAAAACAGCGAGACGGTGCTGGTGGCGGTATCGGCGCTGAGGATATCGAGCTTGCCGTCTCGGTCAAAGTCGCCCGTCACCACGGCAAAAGGCTGCTGTCCCTTGACGCTGAGCGAACGATCGCTCTGGAAGCCGCTGCTGCTGCCCAGCAGCACCGAAAGGCTGTTGGCTCCCGCCTGCGAATTGGCCGTCACCAGATCGAGCCGCCCATCCTGGTTAAAGTCTCCAGAGGCTAATGCATTGGGCTGTCCGCCCACCCGGAAGGTCTGGGCGGGGCTGAAGCTACCTGTGCCGCTGCCCAGCAGCAGCGAAACGCTGTCGGAGCCGAAGTTGGCGGTGGCAATATCGGCATTGCCGTCGCCGTTAAAGTCGCCAGTCCTGACCGAGAGCGGATTGAGACCGCCAGAAGCTAGCGGTATTGCGGCCTGAAAGCTGCCGCTGCCGCTGCCCAAAAACAGCGCCAGATTGTTGGTTAAAGCAGCGCTGGTCAGGGTCACGACTAAATCCAGCTTGCCGTCTCGATTAAAATCGGCGGTGGCGGTGGCGGCAGAGCTGCTGCCTGCGGGCAAATTGGCAGTCGTGACGCTGAGAGCAGCCGGGTTGAAAACCGTGGTCGAGCGAGATGTCCGACGCAGCGAGCGCGAACCAGAGGCGACGATCATAAGGCGGAGCATCAAGAGCTTTGCTGCTAATAGCGTCTGGAGTCGTTAGATTTATGGCTCTACCGCTACTGACAGCATGAACCGCTCTAGTTTAATGCAAGTTTTTAATTCGGCAACTCCTCAGAGGTCTATCTATTTTGCTCAGATTTGCCGAGAGCTAAGCCGCTCAAAATTCTGAGAAATCTTGAACTTAGGCAATGATTTTGGCCTTTCTAGGGCATTCTCTATAGACAGGATGATCGGCAAACAGTAATTGTGAAATTTGTATCATTCAGTGAAGAAATGTCGCAAAAGCTGCGCGCCGAGCTGAAGTAAGTTCCTAGAGAGGCAGTCGCTAGAATTTAGATTAGGGGCATTCTGCCAGATCTTGCTATATGCAGTCTCGTCCTCGGTCTAGCTATCCTCATCTTTAAGATTCAGTTCTACAAAGTCCAGTTCCATGCTCTGCTTCACAGGACAGGAGCGCTCTTCAGCCCAATTCACCTCAAGTTTTGCATGCAAGTCCCTGCTGCGTTTTTGCTTAATCCATGCCGTCGAACCGCTCAGCGGCTGAACCTTAGGAGTTCAGGCTGATGTCAGAACCCAATATGGGACGAATTCTGCAAAATCGCTATCGGCTGCTGCATCTAGTCGGACAGGGCGCGATGGGATATGTCTATGCTGCCGAAGATATTGCGCTGGGCGGGGTGCCGGTGGCGGTGAAGTTTTTAGCGCAGACGCTGCTGAATCAAAGAATGCGGGAGCGATTTGAGCGAGAGGCCAAAACCTCGGCTCAGCTCGGGCAGCGCAACCTGCATATTATCCGCGTCACTGACTACGGCATTGACGAAGACGGAGTGCCGTTCTATGTGATGGAATATCTCAAAGGAGAGAGCCTCAGCGAGGTGATCAACCATCGCCCTCTCTTCTTGCCCCGCTTTCTCAACCTGACTCGCCAAGTTTGCCTGGGACTGCAATGCGCCCACCAAGGCATTGTGAGCGAAGGCAAAATCTACCCGATCGTCCATCGCGACATTAAGCCCAGCAATATTCTGGTGAGCCAAGATGACAGCTTGGGCGAACTCGTCAAGATTCTCGATTTTGGGATTGCCAAGATGTTAGAGAGCGAAAGCAGCCAGACACAGTGCTTCATGGGCACACTGGCCTACTCTTCGCCAGAGCAAATGGAGGGACATGAGCTGGATGCGCGGGCTGACCTTTACAGCTTGGGCGTGATGATGTTTCAGATGCTGACGGGCAAAATGCCGCTCCATGCCGACACCCATTCATTTGGCGGCTGGTATAAGGCGCATCGCTCTCAGCCACCTCGCTCATTTGATTCTGTCAACCCGACGGTGCGCCTGCCTACAGATTTAGAGGCGCTGGTAATGGCTTGCCTCGCCAAATCCCCCGATGCCCGTCCGCAGAACGTCTCGGATATCTTGGCGAGCTTGGCGGCTTTAGAAGAGCGGTACGGGCATGGGCGACAGTCTCAGCAGTCTCAGCGGCGGCAGAGTGACTTCTACAGTGACTCTGGTTATCCGGATGTGACACCCAAACCACTGCCCAGCGATAGTTCTGGGCGGCCAGCGGACAGCAAGGCTTCTCAGTCTTCGCCCTCAGTCCTAGATAGCGAACTCCATCGCCTCTCTTGGCCAGAGAATATGCCGCTGGCCGAAATTGTGTTTCCGCGGGCTCTGCCCACCGAGCAGGGGCATCTGCCGACGCTCTGGGTGATGATGCCGAAAGCAGAAACGCAGCGCCGTCGAATCTGTACCCGCTACAACCAATTTTTGTTTCTAGAAGCGCCTCACCCAATGGCGCTCTGGCTGACGGTACTCTACAACCGAGATCAAGAGCCGCGCTGGCTGCCCTGCTACCTCGACCTCAAAACACCAGCAGGCCGCCAGATCAGCAATCTGCTGGGTAAGGTTGGGCAGTATCAAATTTTGTTTTTTGCCCAAGAGGAGCCTCAATACTGTGCCTACAGCCAGACGGCGACCATTGCCGAGGCGCAGTGCCGCCTGCTGCAAGAATGGGCTTTGGCCGGACAGATCTCGAAGAGCAGCCCCAACCCTAGCATTAGCAAAGATTATCTCAAGTCAGCGCTCGAAAAGCTGAAGCCGCAGATTTCAATGAAACTCGACTCGATCTATGGGGCTGAATAGATCGTGAAGTAAAGCGCTGAGCCGCTCGATCAAACCGAGGGGAAAAACAGCACCGGATGCCAGCTACGTCGCAGCAGCTCGCCTGTAAAGCTAGGGCTGGAGATCTCGGCTAGCTTGCCCAGCGTGTTTGTGGCAATTGCGATGGCGGTGATGTCGTAGTCAATGGCCATTTCCAATGTGACGAGCATTCGATCGCCATCTTCAACTCGGGTCGTCACCTGGAGATTCAGCTGCTCCAATTCAGCTTTCGCCTGCGCCAGTTGAGCCTTGGCTTCTTGGAAATGGCTGTCATGCATGATCTTATCGATCCGGTCGTTGCTCTCAATCACTTGGAGCAGCAGGCACTCTCGCAGCACCTGCGGCGTCTTTTGGGCATATTGTTTGATCTGTGAGAGCAAATAGCGAGATCTCTCGCTGCCGTCATAGGGCACAAGCAAGTAGCGAAACAGATGCCGACAGCGCAGATCTAGCTCTTCTACGGTGTAGGTTGAAATCAGCTGAGGTCGCAGAATTAGCACGGGCAGCTTGTTACTGCGGCAGAGCGAAAAGGCGGTGCTGCCAAATAGCTTTTCGGTGAGCAGGCTGCGGCTTTCGGTTCCTAATATCACCAAATCAGAACGCTCAGCCTCGGCGGTTTCCAAAATCTGCTCAGAAGCTCGGCCGGCCTGCACCTCTACTTTTAC
>CASBQH010000170.1 GCA_949127695.1 Synechococcales cyanobacterium PMM_0073 | reverse complement strand
TGGGGATCATCAGCACGCCGAACCAGCCCACATAGAGGCGGTTGTCGGTGGAAGTGACCCAGTTGCAGAACTGTGACCACAGGTTGGCGCTCTCGCGCCGCTGTAATGTCGTTGTCATAGCTTTAATGAGTGCTTGTAATTTACGAAGTTGCGATTGAATCAATCAACCGTAATCAATATATTAGTGCCTTTATGGACTTTTGTAAAGCAGCTTAAGAATTGGCGTAGACCATCCCAGCTTTGAGTAGCACAACCGGCAGATCAGCAAAGCGGCTCAGGAAATGCTCCCTCAGCCGCTTTTATTTGAGTCTGTTGGCTGCGGTTGTGCAGAGGCTAGTTGGCGGCAGTCGTCTGAGGGACTAACCGCGAAAGTCCCTGATTCACCAGAGTTTGCAGGAAGGCTGAACGCTGGTTGGCTTGGAAGACGGCCTGGAGCTTTTGCAGCAGCCGATCGAGCTGGAAAGTCCCAGACTCGGCAGACTGACTCTGCTCTTCAAAATATTCCACCAGACCTAAGCCCGCTACACGAGTTAGATAGGCGGCGCTCATGCCTTGCAGCGTGCCCCCAGCCACATAGGTCAGGGCATGGCTCTTCAGCAGCGGAGCGATTGCCTGACTCGCCAGTTCGACTAAGCCCAGCTTCACCATCTGACTGCCCAAGCTGCCCGCTACGGTTTTGGCCTGCTCTAGCGAAAACTGCTGCTGATAGAGCGCCCCCAGATCCATGATCATTTGGGCATTGAGCGTAGCGGTGGCCAGAAGATCTAGGCTGGGAACCGGATTGGCAAAGGCGGCGGCGGCGGCAATCCACTGGTATTGTTCAATTACAGGCAGGGCGCGACGGCGGCGAACTTGGTTGAGTTCAGCCTGAACCGTATCTCTGAGCGCCTCTGTCTGGCGAAACACCGTAGCCAAAATCAAAGGTTCGACGACGGGCAGCTGTAGGCGGGCTTGCAGTGCCGATAGTTCAGACGGGGGCTGTTCGATGCGCTCCTCGACTGTGCCATCTGCCAAATGCTGGCGCACTTTGAGCAGGGCGGGCTGAGCCGAAATCCCGATCAGGTCTTCGACGGCAATCACATCTTGCAGCCGCTCGCGAATCTGCTGCAAAATCACCGGTCGCTCGGCGGGTAAGTATTGGTCTTGCTTATTAAACGCCACCAGAACGCGGTAATGCTGTTGCAGTAGCTGCTGAACGGTCTGGAACTCTGGATCTGTGAGGTCGCCACAGACGACAAACAGCACGAGATCGGCGTCGGCTAGCTGGGCAAACCAGGACGAATCAGCCGCAGCGGGCAGCGTAGCTTCGGCGACTAGGCTAAGGCCAGCGGGCAGCGTTTGAGCCAGCGCTTGGGCGACGGTGGTTTTGCCAACCGCCTGAGCGCCCACAACGGCTAGCCGCAGCGATTGACGATCAAGCTCCTGGCTGAGCTTGGTCAGGTCTTGGCGAAGAGACTGAATTAGCTCAGGTTCGGCCACTTCGGCTAGAGCTGATTCGGCAGCTTCTGCGATCTGAGCCTTGGGCATGGCCAATTCTTCAGCTAGCTGATCAATTTTTGCAGCTGCTGCCTGGAACGCTTGCTCAACTGCGGCTCGGTCAATTTTGGGCGCAGGCTGAATGGCAATCTGCGGCTTGCTGGATTGCTTCAGCCACCAGAAACCGGAGCCAACCGCCATTGCTGTCCAAATTGCCGTGCTGCCAAGGTGAACCACACCTGGATCAATGCCTTGCAGCAGCCAAGCTCCGGCGGTCAACCCTAAGCCGCCTAGCAAAATCGGTCGTTTTAATAGTTCAGAGGTCATTCTGGTTCACCAGCATCACGGTGACTCTATTTTACTCAGATCGGGAAGTGGTTTGATCTGGCAGGGCAGGGCGGGTTTCCAGACAAAAAAGCTCTGACCTATGAGAGCCAGAGCTTTTTGACTATCTTGAGCTGATCTGCATCAAGACTATTGGTGGCGGGGAGCGGATTTGAACCACTGACCTTCGGGTTATGCATACCACTACAACTTTCGTTGCCTGGATAACCAGTTTGCGGTCTGGACTCTCCCTTCACCCTCAGCTTTCCTGTTAGGGTGCCTCCCATCGAGTCTCTACACCTTCCAATGGAAATTTAACCTTCCTTTGGCTTGGCTCGGGATCACCATGCTAACGGCTTCCCCGAATTTGAGAGGTAATCACATTTAGGTTTCCCTGAATGCAGCCCACACAAAGCGAGTTATTAAGCATGTAACTCTACTTTGCGATTCGAGCCCGACGAGCTACCAGACTGCTCTACCCCGCGATATCGCCTCAACTAATATAGCAAGCTGTTTCTAAAAGTGACAACTAAATCTCCAGATAAGGCAACGACACTGTGACGCAGGTGCCGCCAAGCTCGCTGGAGGAGAGAATTTCTAGTTCGCCCTGGTGAGCATCGACAATTTGCTTAACAATGGGTAGTCCCAGACCGTTGCCAGAAGATTTGGTGGTGAAAAACGGCAGGGTGAGCTGGCTCAGCACCGCTGGCGGAATCGGTTCGCCGCCATTGTAAATCTGGATGCAGAGACGGCGCTGGGACGGGCGGAGTTGGAGGCTCCAAGTGACGGTTTCGCCCGCAGAGATGGCTTCGCAGGCGTTGCCAATTAGATTAATAAACACCTGCTTTAGCTTGTCGCGGTCGCCCAAGAGTTTGATCGGCTGGCTGGCCGTGAATAAAATCTGCCGCTCGGCGGCGGCGGGCATGGTGCGAATTGACTCCAGCATTTCGGTGATCAGCGCGTTAATTTCTAGCTCGGTGGTTTGCAGGGTTTGGCTGCGGGCATATTGCAAGATCTCGTTCAGCAGCCGCTGGAGACGGTCGGCTTCGGCGGTTGCCAGATCTAGCCTCAGCCGCGAACGCTCTGAAAGCTCCAGCGCTTCAAAGGATTTGAGTCCCATCATCACGGTGGTGAGCGGATTGCGGACTTCATGCACAATCATCGCGGCTAGCTCGCCAATTTCGGCTAAGCGCTGGAGCGCCTTTTCTGCCTGCTTGCGCTCAGTGATGTCGTTGGCCACCGAGACCAGGCATTC
>CASBQH010000169.1 GCA_949127695.1 Synechococcales cyanobacterium PMM_0073 | reverse complement strand
TTCGCCCGCGATGCCGAGACCACCAAATTGGTTCACGTTGACCTACGAGAGCACGACCTACCTTGGCGCTACACGCCGGAAGCCAATACACCCAATCTTCATCCCTGGCTGGTGCTGCTAGTCGGTACCGCTGAAGAAATCAAGGTTGAAGGTGGTTTGGTCACGCACCTCGAAGATCGCGTGCTCGAAACTCACAACTTGGCGGAGTCGCACCTGTGGGCACATACCCAGTGGGACGGGCATACGACGATCGGACGGATCCTTTCACCGCGTGGTTTAGAACCCAACCCTAACAACCCTGACGACCCTACTAAGGCAGTTGGACTGCTTCCGCAGCACGAGTATCTAGCGGTGCTGGTTCCGGCATTCAACGACGCTGGGCAACCCATGTGGATTGCCCCGGCAGTACGCAATTTTGGCACTAAGGGGGTGCTCCCGGCATTCCACTTTTGGCGCTTCTGGACATCTGAGTCGGGCGATTTCGAGACCCTGGCTGCTGCACTGAAGGTGCCTCCGGCGCGCGATGTGGGTAAGGCCAAATTACACTACCCGCGCAAAATCCCTGCTGACGGTACGTTGGAAGTGCGCGGGGCGATCACCTCCTTGCAACAGCTGGAAACGCCGCAGCAAGATCTGATCAACGCCGTGCAAGCCGACTTAGATTTGCTGAATGACGAGCAGGACAACACGATCGGCCTACCGCAGTATGGTCGCCCCTGGCTACCGAACCCAGACGATTTCGATACAGGGTGGCCACACGACATCAACGATGACCCGCGCTTTCGCGGCACCACGGGCTTGGGTGTCTGGATGGGTGTCGAGGCACAAGAAGCCTTAATGGATGCTGCTGTAGCCCAGGCGGGGGCGCTGCGAGAGGCCGGTCAGCGCATTGGATACCTCGCTTTGGGTTTGCATGCGGCGGGCAGTCTGTGGACTCGCCGCATCCCAAGCGATCAGAACGAGCGGCTGCGGCTACTTGGTCCGTTAATGTCGCGTATGGTAGCAGCCAATGGGGGGATTGTGCTAAATCGTGTGACATCGGGTAGCAGCCCGCTCGCACCAGCACTGTTCTCCAGTGCGGCACAGCGCATTCTGCGCGATCGCAGCAGTTCAACACGCCATGTCACCAATGCCAACGGCGGAATCAGCCGGAGCATAGCGCTGAACGCAGCAAATCAGCCGGAGCGTCAGCCGGAGCGTGCCCCTGCCGGGCTACCCCACGTCGATGCGATCGCCCAACAGATGGGGCTGCCAACCATCGAAGAAATGTTTGAACTTGACGATCGCTGGCTCAACGAGGTGATGGAAAAGCTCAACAAGATCGTGCTCTTCTTCGCGGAACAATACCGGCGCAAACGTGATGAACTCATTCAAGCGGGCGCGCAAGACAACATTCCTGGGCTGCGTCAGCAACTCGCCGAATCGCTCTTTTCCGAGCTGATGCAAGTCCTGCAACAAAGTCTCCGTGAAAATGAAGAGCGTCGGCTGCCCTGTGCGGCGGACGATATCGCCGATGACTTAGGGCAAGAGTTCGGCGTGCTGCTGCCGGTGTTCTGTCGGCTAGTACTGGCGGACGAAGGTGCCCAGCAACAGCTTTACGATGGGCTGCGGCGTGCCATCCGCCAGTGCATGGCAAAACGTCGCTGTCGCGAGCTACTGGCTGATCAGCCCGATGACGCGCTGTCGTGCGACGATTTGCTCAACAATATGCCAAGCGAACCGCTACCTGAACAAAAACCGATCGATCTCGGGCGTTTGTCTGACGCTTTGTACAGTTCTCTCGACCCTCGCAAGCCTGACGCGCCTGCGCGCATCCGCTGGTGTAGCCAGTTGAAGGGCATTGACTGCAAGCGGCTCATCCCCCCTGAGTTTCCAATCGGACTGGATTTTCCCACCTGGGGCTTGCTCAAGCAGTACGACAAGGAATGGCTGTTGCCCGGTGCCAGTGCCCTGGAGAAGGACTCGATCACGGCTTTGCAGACGAATCCAACGTTTATCGATGCCTTTATGGTTGGCATCAACACTCAGTTTATGAGCGAGATGCGGTGGCGCGACCTGGCGGTGGAACGCACCTGCACACCGCTGCGCATGTTTTGGGGCCAAGTCAACTATGCCACCCAAGAACGCCAGGCCGATATCCAGCCGCTGGGTGAGTGGGTCAAAGCACCTGCCGACCCCATCGGTGCGCTGAGTCACCAGTCAATTCAGCCGCACGAGGCCGCCAACACTAGCGGCAACCGACTGGTCATTATCTTCCGCAGCGACCTGTTTCGGCGCTACCCATCGACGCTGGTGTACCTAGTTAAGCCTAAGCCCCTGCCTGAGAATGCTCCTGAGGCTGATAAAGTAACGGCTCTTGATACCCTACTCAGGGCAACTCCGCAGCTAGACAAGCCAGCCCCACTGACCGAGTCCGAATGGCGGAGCAAGGAGCGCGAGTTCTTTGGGCCGATTTTCGTGGGCACGCTTACGCCAGAATTAACTTTTTTCACTTTCGATGTCACGCCCAGAGATCTTAAACTGTACTGGCTGGTGCTGGACGAGCCGCCTGCTGAACTGCGCTTCCGCAATGATCAGACACTCAAGACACTCAAGAAAACCAACGCAGCCACGTTTGCCGAATCGACGCTAGATCAGCCAACTCGCGTTGCGATCAGTGGACAAGCACTTGAAAGCCAGGGATCGAACCCATGAATACTTTTATCTATCGTGACCTGCGTCGGCAGCGAATCAGCGCTGCGCTTGCAGCGCTCCAAGATGTCCCTGCCGGGTTACGCGAGGCGCTGGAACGGGAGCAGACCGCGATTCAAACCGACGACTGGACAGTCGCTGACCGCACCTACCTGGCGGTTGGCGAAGATTGGTTGTGGGCAGCGCGGCTACTACTCAAAGATTCTGTGAATGCCGATCCAGTGGTTACTGCACTAGGCATAAGCGCGTCAATCACCGACGAGCAGGCAGCGACGATCGAAAATATCCCCCATGGTACTGGCAGTCCACCATCTGATTACTTGGCGCAAGTGCGTACCGCCATCGGCGACAACCCAGCGATTTTGGCCGAACTGGTGCATGCCGCTCATCACGCATGGCTGGAGCAACCTGCTGCCGAACGCGCCTATCCGTTTGATGATGTTGGTGTACTGCTGCCGCTGCGCTTGGAGACGCTGTTTGATCCGCCGCAGTCGCAGCACAACGCTGATCCGGTGCGCTGGAAACTCTCCCTACGGGTGATTCCAGACGAGGCATCGATCTGCCGCGACAACGCCCACATCAGTACGGGTGAGCTGGGCGCGATCCAAATCTTCTGGAAAGCGGTGCGCCAGCCGGGTGCGATCGCCCCGACATGGCTCGATGGCGATGCGGCAGGCGTAGCCTGGGCTATGTTCTGTCATCAAGTGACACCGCCGCGAGCCGCTTGGCTGGTCGCTAACCTGCTGCCGCAAATCGATGGTGATGATCTACATGTTGAGCTGCCACCCGACATGCCCCCTAACTTACAGGCGAACCGCGTCGGCGGGCTACCGCCTCAGCTTCAGGTCTGGGCTGCCACCCGAGACTCCAACAACGTTGAGACCCGCCATGCGATCGGGCGACTACCGATGGAAAACGGTGTGACCATTAATGCCGCCGCACTACCGCTGGCGCTGCCAGATACGCCGGAAAACACTCGCAATGCCTGGTGGGCTTCCTGGGAGACCGCCAAAGCTGTGGGGTTGGGCGGCGAATGGCTGCTCGATAACGGTCTGGAACCTGCCACACTGGAGGCAGTTTATGTGATCGGCATGGGCGAGGAGCCGCCTGACGCGCACTTCCGTGCCCAGTCAGACGCAGGCGAGTTGGGTGTACTCCATCTGGGCACACCGACTAACACCGTGCATGGCGCACCCGCCGCCGACCTCGCCACCGACGCGGAAGGCTGGCGACGGGTGGCCAGAGCGCGTATCCAGCAGCAGCTCGATCCCACCAACAGCTCGGCCTCTACCAGCGGAATCAACATTGAGCGCCATTTGACTGGTACCATTGGCGGGCTGCCATTCTTCCCGGGTGCTGATGCCCCTGATGATACTGAGGATAGCCAGCGCATGGCTCAGGCGCTCTGGCCTGCACTTCTAGGCCACTGGCTAACTGACATTTGGGAGGTGCGCGAGGACGCCTTTCGCGTTAGCCGCTGGGCCTTTCCACTCCGTGACGATGCGATTCCTACACCTGACGAGATCAGAGCGGTGCTCCACCGCCCCTGTAAAGACAATGAGGGCAGGCATGTTTCGCACAATTTTTGCCCAGAAGGGCCACTCATGCCACTACGAATTGGTGACCAGCCCTATGGTCTGCTGCCGACAACCGCCCTCTCGCAGTGGCAGACGGGCAATGCTTTTAGCGCAGCGCAGCGCGAGCAGCAGCGGATCGAAATGGGTATGACCCAGTCACTGAGCCAGCTTCGCGCTACCTGGGCGACGGCGGCGCGGCGCAATGGCACGGTAGTCGGTACATCCACAGACCAGTTCATGGAATTCCTTAGCCGCGATGCCCTGAGCAAACGCTACATCCAGCGCTCGTTCGCCCCAGTATCGGCTTGGACTGCTCCCTACCAACTCGACCCAGACGGGCGCGCGCAATTTGCGGAACACGCCCAAACACTATACGACGGGGTGGCCCGGTTGTTTGGCCATATGCCTGAGACGCTGCACCTGACCAACGGCTTCTGGCGCACTAGTTACATGCCGTTAGTGCAACCGTCACTGATGATCTACCGCCGCCGTGGCGAGGAGATAAAGCGCCTCGATCTGACGCGCTTTCTGGCGTTGCTACTTGATATTCAACTTGTTTTTCCAGAAGACCTTGACTTCGCACAGATCTTCGAGCGTTCGTGGGTGCTAGACGAGCCTGACACTGGCGATTACCTACTGCGAGTGCTGCCTAACAGCCTCCTGATTCGCCTGTTGATTCACGCCTGTCAGATCAACGCGCACTGGCAGCGCAGCCAGACTGGCGGTGACCTTGCGCTCGCTGTTCTGAAGGCTCAGTGTGAGGCCATGCGCACGATCAGCTGCGAATTAGATCGGCCCGAGTGGAACCACAAAGAGCGCGACCCTGAGACTGGTGAGCCAACGTTTTTGCTCAAGCTGCCTGACGATCGCCGCCGCCAGTTAGAG
>CASBQH010000168.1 GCA_949127695.1 Synechococcales cyanobacterium PMM_0073 | reverse complement strand
GCGCTACGAGTGCGCGGCGACAGCATGATTGACGCTCTAATTGCCGATGGCGATGTGGTGATTATGCGCCCAATCTCTGACTCCAAAACCTTGAAAAACGGCACAATTGTCGCGGCTCGCGTCAATGAGGAAGGCCAAACCCTGAAGTATTACAACCGCAAGAGCAACCAGGTGAAGCTAGAGCCTGCCAACCCCAACTACCCCACCATTGAGGCGGCAGCTAGCGAGGTGCAGGTGCAGGGCGTGCTGGTCGCCGTTTGGCGCGGCTATGGCTTTGTCGCCTCTTGAAGCACAGCTATTGAATTTTCCATTCTTTAAGCTTTTGCTTCGCTGAGATCAGCAAATCTTGAGCTTCTGCGTAGACGGTTGTGCCAGTATCAACGCTTTCAAGCTGGCGAATAATGTTTTCAAGACGGCCCGCTATATCCGCAGGATTCATTCGCTGCGGATTGCGAGCAACGCTAGAGATTAAATCCTCGATTCGAGAGCGAGCCTGACTATAAGCCTGCACCGCATCGCTCTCTCGTTGCTGTCTGACCCTAATCTGACCTTGTTCAGCTATGTAGGTAGCCATCAGCTTTTGGGCTTCGGCATAGCCGATTGGGTCATCGGGCGAAACTTGCTTGAGGCGTTGAATGGCTTCAGAGCGCAAATCCAATACTTTCTGCCATTCCGTGACTGAGTGGGGCGCATTCTGGCTAGCCTGAGCCGCTTGCAAGGAAAATGCTTTAGCGGCCTGAATTATGCTCTGACTTTGCTGATTATTGGTAATGAGCCCGCCAATTAGCTGGAAGTCACGCATCGCTGCATCTGATTTAGGCGACACCATTTTGCCTGCTAGCGTGTCCGCCGGAACTTGCTGCATCTGATCCAGTCCAGCTTGCCATGCGTTCAGGGCGATTTGCTGATCAAGTGGCGTTTTCGCAGCCTTGTACTGCTGCTCTGCGGTTTTCAGCATCTGCTCGGCTTGAGCTAGGGCAGTTTGAGCATTCTTTTCTTGGAAAGCTTTACCCTGCAAGCGCCCGATCTCTGCCCGCGCTTGGTCTAAACCGCCTCGACTGAGCCGCCGGCTGTACCACCACCAAGAGCCGGTATTGGGTAACTCATTCCAAACCCAGGTGGGGAGCTGATCCAGATTCGCCTGCGCTTGCTTTACCTTTTGTTCACCTAGCTCCAAATCAGCAGGAGCGGTTGCCCCATCGATCAACTGCTTGGCAGCTTCTACGTTGGCCAACGCCTGTCGATAGTTTTGATCCATCGAGATGTAGCTGGGCATTAGCAGCATTGGAGCTGATTCGGCAATCGGACGGCGCACAGGCGAGTAGGGCAGGTTAATTAATGCGATCGCTCCGACTGGAATGCTGACAAAAATTCCTGTCCAGAGCAAGCGCTGGCATCCGCGTTTGAAGCCTTGCAAAACAGGCAAAGCCTGTGGAACCGCTGGTTTAACTGGGATAGGGGTTGCCAAGACTGCTTCAGCCGCCATCCGCTGCTCTAGCGCTTCAATCGTGGGGGATGTAGGGCAGATCGAAGCTGAAGAGAGACCGGGAGCCGGGTTCTCCAAGCCAGATTTTTCGGATTTTGGCGCGGAAGGCTTGGCGAAATTACGCAGAAACTTCATTGGATTAAAACAGCTGAATTATCATTCAGTATGCCCATTCAGAGACTGGACATACGGGTTCAAATCCAGGCTATCTATGCCCTAGCGTTTCACCCACTGCTTCCACCAAGTCTTCACAGTGCTAGAAGTTGAACGAGAGGCCAACTTCGCTTTGGCAGTTGATTCGGACGATACAGGCTTGCGCTTTGCCGAGGGCTTGGGCCGCTTTCTCGTCGCCATTTTCGCTGTCGTCTGGTAAAAAAGACCCATTGCTCACGAATCTATCAGTTTTATTAGCCTAGCTTGATATTCGAGCAATTAGCGCAATCTTCGCCATGCTATTTCAGTAGCCGAGAGCTCAGCAACCGAGAGCCGTCGCTTCAGCTCTGCAAAATCTCTTAATATTCGGCATCATAAAGGGGTTTGGCTGAGGCTGTCTTCACTGGTATCGCTATAGCCAAGCGTAATTTTTTTGAGGCTGCTGTTTTGAGTGTTTTTGAGAAATTAGAGCCGTCCGTGCGGCAAAATCTGCGGGTGCTGTTTGCGGCAGGTTTGCTGTTTTGGGCGGCACTAGCGGCACATCTGCCCACTTTACCGCTCTATGTGCAGGCTGCGGGCGCGAACGAGCAGATGGTAGGCATTGTGATGGGGGCATTTGCAATTGGGCTGCTGGCTTCCCGGCAGTGGCTGTCCAAACTAGCCGACAGTCGAGGCCGCAAGCTGGTGCTGCTGATCGGCATGGCGGCAGTTGCCTTTGCGCCGTTGGGCTACCTGATGACGCAGGATCTGCGGCTGCTGATCGGAATTCGGGCGATTCACGGACTCAGCATCGCCGCCTTTGCGCTGGCCTATAGTGCGATGGTCGTCGATTTTTCGCCGCCTGAGCATCGAGGTGAGCTGATTGGCTATATGAGTTTGGTCAACCCGATTGGGATGGCTTTGGGGCCAGCAATTGGCGGCTTTGTGCAGGAGTGGTTTGGGTTTACGCCAATGTTTTTGGCGGCGGCAGGCATGGGCATTGTCGGGCTGTTTTGTACCGCTCAGGTGCGTGAATCAAATCTGGTGCAGCGCGGCACAGCTCAGGTCAACAGCCAGTTCTGGAGCCTGCTGCTCGATCCGCGCATCCGCGTCCCGGCGCTAGTTTTACTTTTGATTGGCCTCACCTTTGGCACACTCAGCACCTTTGTACCGCTCTATATCAAGTCAGCCGGGGTGAATTTAAATACCGGATTGTTCTATACCGCCGCCGCAATTGCCAGCTTTGCAATTCGACTCGTCGCTGGGCCAGCTTCAGATCGCTATGGGCGAGGATTATTTATCAGCCTAAGCCTGGTGTTTTATACGCTCTCAATGCTGCTGCTCTGGCGGGCGCAAGATGCCGCTACGTTTTTGCTGGCGGGCGCGATTCAAGGCGCAGGCTCCGGGACGCTAATTCCGATGATGGCGGCGCTAATGGCCGATCGATCGCAGCCGCATGAGCGCGGGCGGATATTTGGCATCTGCATGATCGGCTTTGATGTCGGAATTGCGCTAGCGGGACCCGTGCTGGGCGCTTTTGCCAGTCAAATCGGCTATCGCGGCATGTTTGGCATTTGCGTAGGGCTGGGGCTACTGGCCATTCTGGTGTTTCTCACCCAGTCGAGCAAAAGTTTGGCTTGCTCATGGCGCTATGCGTTGGGGCAAGGTCAGGATCTTTATGCCGTAGGGCTGCAAAGTCAAGCGATAAGATCAAGCTAGATAAAAGCCAAAAGCGGGGCTGAAAGATAATTCTCAGCCCCGCTTGTTTTAAGACGGGCTAGGAGGGATTCGAACCCCCGACACCGCGGTTCGTAGCCGCGTGCTCTAGTCCACTGAGCTACAAGCCCTCGTCACAGTTAATAACTGTAGCATAGCTGCTCTGAGAGTGCCAAGCTTTCCGACGGCAAACTGCCCAGTCTAGCCTGGTTGATGGAGGCCATGACTTGCTATACTAGCTGAAGCAAAAATGCCGGTGTAGCTCAGTGGTAGAGCACTCGATTCGTAATCGAGCGGTCGTGAGTTCAACTCTCATCACCGGCTTTAAGGGTCTTGGGCAGTGAGCTGGCAGTTTAGGTTTCTGTAGAAATGCGTGATTCAGGTCTGAAGCCGTTCCAAGCTGTTGTAGCATTAGGGCTGGTCATGCTGACAATGCCTGTGGCGCTGGCACAGCCTGTCGCTGCATTTACGAATTTCCCCATTGCCCAAGCTGCACCTATGGCTACCGCACTCTCCCCTGACGAAATCAACGCCGCTCTAGCCGACCTTCCGGGTTGGAGCTTGGCAAATCACAAGCTGCACCGCCAGTTTCAGTTTCCATCTTTTGTTGAAGCCTTCGGATTCATGTCGAGCGTGGCGCTAGTGGCCGAATCGATGGGGCATCATCCAGAGTGGTTTAATGTTTACAGTCGGGTCACAGTTGACTTGACTACCCATGATGCAGGCGGCATTACCGAGCTGGACATCGCGCTGGCTCGCCGCATGAATGAGCTGGCCAAATGAGCAAGCCTGCTGAGTTAAGCTAACTGCGGCTAACTGCGGTCAATGGTGATCCGCACGAGGAGTCCAGGATCTGTGACGGGTTTCCCCTGAGAAATCGCTGGCTTAAAGCTCCAGTTTCGGACCAAGCAGCTGGCCAGATCGTCATAGGCCAGATTCTGGCTAGAGCGTTCAGTAGCAGTCTGCATCACCTGCCCGGTTGCATTGGTCGTCACTCGCAGTATCACTGGTTTACCCAGAAAATAAACAATCTCTGGGGGGGCGTCGCAGGGCGGCAGCTGAGAATTTGTCAGGAAGCGCTGTACTTCCACCTGCGGCTGGGCGGGCTGTTCAACTTGCTCAGCTGGCAGGGAAGCTGCCGTCAGGTTGGCAACCAGATAGCTGGGAACTGAGGGCTGATCTGTCACGACGCCAGATGCCAACGGCTCGTCTTCAGGCTGCGGTTGAGAGATGTCGGGCACTGGCTGCGTAATGGGCTGAGCCACAATCAGCGGCGTAGGAGTCGGCAAGACCGTTGGGAGGGCAGTCGGTAAAACAGGCGGCATCTGAGGTGAATTGGCATCTGGGAGTGCTGCCGTAGGAGCCGCAGGAGGCGATGGAGCAGGCAGAGGAGCTGCTGAAGCCACAGCAGGAAGCCGGGGCTTGGTTGAGGGTAACGGCGAAGGTAGCGGTAGCGGCGTCAGCTCGGACGCTGCGGGAATTGCAGCAGCGATGACGTTGGCCACCTGATGGCTGACAGCTAGCGGTTGGGAGTGAGCCACGACTGGAGCGGGCTGCTTTAATTTTGGAGCAGCGCCGGACTGAGCCGCGATCGGCTGAGCAGTCTGAGGAGCCTTGGCTGGGAGCGGTTTAGGGTTGGGCGCAGGCGAAGCCAACGGCTGGAGTTTGGCGATATTTTTAGCCCGACCTGAACCATTGGCGTGATCGTCTAGATGGATCAGGTCGATGGGCGTTGCGACTGTGGGGCGCAAGCTGGGTCTTAAGATGGCTCCCACCCACTGGATCAGCAGCAGGTGCAATAGGATGGAACCGCCCAGCAAGAATAGCCAAAACCGCAGGTTAGGCTTTTGGCGCTGATAAGAAGCCACAGAGAAAGGTTCAGCCGAACGATCACTCTGCCGATGAAACTGAGTCATGCTAAAAGCAGTTGAAGAAGCACCCGCATCTGACTAGACTGCAACTGCGCCGAGTTTGCGATTTCCAGACCTTATTCCAAACTACAAACCAGCAGGGATCACTTAAAACTATAGCGGGATCAGGGGTGAGCTTACAAGCGCTTCAGCTTCAACTCTCTGAACTGGCGGGTTCTGAGCCAGATTCTGAAGGCTGCCGCAAAGCCTGCGTCACCCAACCCGTCACAATATGACTCAGCAGACCCAGCGGCCCCGCAAACAGACAGAACACTAAGGAGTGAACCGTCCAGATCCCGGTCTGCTGCCCCTGCCAGTAAATCCAGCGACCCACAAACAGATCCATCACCAAAAAATGTACCCAGCCCGTAGCCGTCACCCGCTCGTCTGCGAAGAGTCGCGCCAAGTCAGCCAGCTGCGGGTTAGCGAACGCTTCAGCAGAATCGGGATCGATGCTGTTGATAAACAAATAAAGATAGAGCGCGGCCAGCGCCACAAAGGGCAGAAACGAACCCATGACCCGGCGAGTCACCTGCCAGTTGGGCAAGAGAATCATCAGCAGCCAGAAGGGCAAGACGAAGAGATTGGCCGCATCGAACAGAGCGCTGAGGGACATGAGGCTTAGAGTCAGGTATTTGGGCTTAGCATAGCAGAATTGCTGTGGGCAGCCCAAAGCGGATCGCCTAGATTGGGTCTAGAGGATGGGACACCCAGTTGGAGCAGCAAGTTGGAAGCAAGATGTTAGAACTCACAGTGACGCTGCTGTTAGGTGTTTTGGCGATTAGGCTGGGGATGAGATGGGGAACGCTGCTGCTGAAACGCGGTGCAACAGCCAACAATCTGTTTACCGGCAAAAATATTGAATCTCTGGCTTTTCTAGGCAGCTACTTTCTGCTGCTGCTGCTGGCGCTCAATTTGCCTCAGATGCAGGGACTGCCGCTGGAATGGCGCGCCTCTGGAATGCAGATCACCTGGACAATTATGCGGCTATTGCTGCTGGGGTTCTGCGGCATGGCGTTTGTGGTGAGCTGGCAGACTGCAAGGCTTCAGGTATTGGGCGTATTGCTGCTGGGGCTATTGGGCTTGGCAGGCTTCACAGTCAGCGAGCGTTATTTTCTAGCGCCCATCTACGCCTCGCTGGAAGATAATCTGCTGCCCAACGGCCTGTTCCAGCAGACCTCCAACAGCAGCTGCGCCCCCGCCGCCCTCGCCAACGTTTTACAGCTCTGGGATCTAGATGCGACTGAATCAAGCATCGCCCAACTGGCCGGGACGAGCCGATTGGGCACTTCAATGCCACAGCTGATTACGGCGGCGCGGGCGCTGGGAATGGATGGCCTAGAGCTATCGCCGAGCTGGGAGCAGATGCACCAGATTAACCGCCCCGGCGTACTCGCCTCCTGGCTCTATTCAGAGCGAGGCCGAGATCACCATGCCATTAGTCTGGTGGCGATGAATTCAGAAACTGTGACGGTGGCCGATTCGGCTTTAGGCAAGTTCTATCGCCTGATGCCAGCTCAGTTTGAGCGAATTTGGCGACGGGAATATGTGCCGATTTTTCGCCCATCTGAACTCCAGCTCTCGCCTGCCCAAACGGCTGACTATCTGCATCGATTAGGCTATTTGCCGCAGCCCAGCGCCACAGAAGCCGAGCTGAAGCAGGCGCTGATTCAGTTTCAGGCGGCGATGAAAGTAGAAGCCACCGGTAGCTTAGATGCTGAGACTGCCCTGCTGCTGACGGGGCCATTTCTGACGGATGTACCGACGCTGGCGGCTGCCAAAATTAAATCTCAGTAGAGCGCTCTCGGTAAAGCGATAGGATCAGGCAGTGAGCTGATTTGAAGCTGATTTGGAGAACTATGAGATTAATTGGAACTGTGGTGCTGCTCGTCCTGCTGCTAATCACGAGTTTTTTGACGCCAGTTGGGCTAGCTGCCAATTCGGACGCGCTACAGCCCATCCCAGCCTCACAGCTGTTTGAAGTCCACTGTGCTGGATGCCACGATCAGGGCGGTAATATTATTCGACGCGGCAAAAACTTGAAGCTAAAGGCGTTACAGCGATATGAGATGGATTCAGCTGCGGCAATTAGCCAAATTGTGACGCAGGGCAAAGGCAATATGTCGGCCTATGAAGCGCGACTAACGCCAGAGGAAATTCAGGTGCTGGCCAGCTATGTGCTGGAGCAAGCCCATCAAGACTGGAGGCTCAAGCCGGGTTGAGCGGACTCAATAGCTCTTCTAGCCAAGCTTCAATCTGGAGCCGCAGCCTGGGCGTTGAAGCGGCAGAATCACTCAAGCCCAGATCGCTCAAAGAAATTTGCTCAAGCGCCCGCTGGTATTCGCCTACGGCACAGTTCCAATCGCCCCGCAGGTGATAGGTGCGGCCTCGCTCGGCATAGACATGGCCTTCAAGTTTACCCAGACAGAGCGCCAGATCCAGGCTTTCCAGCGCCCGGTCATACATTTCGACTTCCCGGAAGGTGATGCCCTGGTTAATCCAAGCCCGCACGTTAGCCGGGTTGAGATCGAGCGCCACGTCGTAGTCGAGAATCGCCTCTAGGTAGAGTCCCTGAGCGGCGTAGAAGTTGGCGCGGTTGTTGTAGGCGCTGTCTAGGCGGGGATTAAGGGCGATGGCATGGTTGTAGTCTGTCATCGCTGCCTCAAGCTGGCCGCTTTTGAAATAGACCAGTCCACGATTGCTGTAGTGGCTGGCGTTACTGGGGCTGCGGTCAATCAACTCGCCAAAAATATCAATCGCCTCGGCGTGATTGCCCTGCTGGGTTTCTAGCAGCGCTCGCTGGCGCAAAATGGTCTCCTGTTCGATTGGGTTCAACAGCACGACTGGCTTCTCATAGGGTGGACGCATTGACTGATAATGCGGCGGCGGCTTGGGCTGCCAGCGCTTTTGCAGATGGCTCGGAGATTTGCGCTGACCCATCTGAGCGCGTGATTTGCTACGTCTTGCCTGTTGGTTGAGTTTTACAGAATAGCTGTCCATTACATCCTCACTTTTGCTCAGTCGCCTGCTCGGCCTGTGGATTGTACCTAAGGATGGCCTGATTGGCTCTATTGTCAGAGTTAAAAACTGAGACTAAATCCTTCTGTAGGTCTATAGGTCACTTGATACGCTGTCTGCTAGGGGCAAAGTAAGGTTGAAATTACGGAACTCTAATCCGCCTCAACCGTCGGGAAATTGTTGGCAATCGGCTCTAAATGCCGGAGCTATTGGAGTTTGCCAGACAGTCAGCTTGGTTATCTCTGCCAGTAGTATCGCGGATAAACCAGCGGAAGATGGTGAAATTATGCGGTGTAGTTGCCCGCTAATTGATTAAGCAAAGATGAATTTTTGCCAGCGCCTCAGCTGAAATCGCGAGCGAAGGTCATCGACATCTGGCGGAAAGATTAGCAATCCTGTAGCATCAGCTAACAGTTCGATTAAATCCGCTGATTTAACAAAACTTTATTCCCGACCCTGCCGTATCCTATACTACGCAAGAGTAGATGAAGGACAGACGACTGTTTTGGTGGCTTTTTGAGTGACTTTTAAGATTGATGGCTTTATTAGGAGAAACATCGTGATGTCGGAGGCAGTGAAGCCCCTGACGGTGCCAAAAGAATTTTTGGGAGCACCGGGCGCTTGGAATCCCACTCTGCTCCTGTTCTTGTCGGCTGTGATCATGGCAACGCTCTCAACCTGGGGCTACTGGTGCTGGGACTTGCCCAACTGGATTTGCTTTTCGACCAACGTAATTGCGCTGCATTTAGTTGGCACGGTAATTCATGACGCCTCGCATAACGTGGCGCATCGCAACCGCACCGTCAACGCGATGCTGGGTCATGGCAGCGCCCTGATGCTGGGATTTGCCTTCCCGGTATTTACGCGGGTGCATATGCAGCATCACGCCAACGTCAACGATCCAGACAATGACCCCGATCATTTTGTCTCGACGGGTGGGCCACTCTGGCTGATTGCCGCCCGGTTTTTTTATCACGAAATCTTTTTCTTTAAGCGCCGTCTCTGGCGCAAATATGAGCTGCTGGAATGGTTTTTGAGTCGGCTGTTTGTCGGCACGGTGGTCTATCTGGCCGTGCAGTATGACTTCTTGGGCTACATCATGAACTACTGGTTCTCGCCAGCGCTGGTGGTGGGGCTGGCGCTGGGGCTGTTTTTTGACTATCTGCCGCATCGCCCGTTTCAAGAGCGCGACCGCTGGAAAAACGCCAGAGTTTATCCTAGCCCCTGGCTCAACCTGCTAATTATGGGGCAGAACTATCACTTGATCCATCACCTCTGGCCTTCGATTCCCTGGTATAAGTACCAGCCTGCCTACGAGGCTACCCGTCCGCTGCTGGATTCTAAAGGTTGCCATCAGTCGCTGGGTCTACTAGAAGGCAAGAGCTTCTGGAGCTTCATTTACGATCTGTTTTTTGGAATCAGGCTGCACCATAAGTCAGCGCCGCTGGTTAAGCCAGGAATTGAGATAGAAACCGCTGCCACTCCAGAAAAAGCCAAAGTTTAGTCGCCCAACCTGGGCTAATCGTAGTCGTTATGAGTTTGCTTACGCTAGCATCAGGGTAACGATTGCTTCAGGATGGCAAAACAATGGTCAAGATTGTTGGAATTGGTGGCAGCCTGCGCTCAAACTCCTATAGTCAGCAGGCGCTAGAGATTGCGGCCAAGCTGGTGGCGGAGAAAGGCGCTGAAGTCGAAGTCCTAGATTTACGAACGCTGCATCTGCCGTTTTGTGACGGTGGCGATAGCTATCCTGACTATCCGGACGTAGAGCGACTGCGGCAGGCGGTGCTGCAAGCCGACGGCATTAT
>CASBQH010000167.1 GCA_949127695.1 Synechococcales cyanobacterium PMM_0073 | reverse complement strand
GCGTCCAATATGCCTAGTATTCCGATGCTCTGGCTGCTCGCCGGACTGATTCTCTGCCTGATGGAGCTGGTGTTTCCCACCGCTTTTTTTGAGCTGACCCTGGGCGTGAGCGCCCTGCTGATGGCCGTAATTTCGTGGTTTCTGCCTTCGCTGGTGGCGCAGGTGGGGCTATGGCTGCTGCTCTCGGTGGGGCTGACGCTGCTGCTGCGCCGGATGCTGCCCCGACAGCGCAGAGCCAAGATGCTAGATAGCCAGCAGGCTAAGACGCTGACGGCGATTTCTCCGGGCGAGACGGGGCGCGTGCTGTATGAAGGCAACTCCTGGCAGGCGCGCTGTGCCGACGAGCAGTTGGGCATCGATCCCAACCAGAGCGTCTATGTGGTGGGGCGGCAGGGCATAACCTTAATGGTGCTGCCAGAAACGCTGGTGCATTAGGCTGGGGTCAATTTTTTATCTGGAGATTTCAAATGGATTTCTTTTCGTTTTTAGTCTTGCTGATGCTGGGTGGCGCAGGGATGGCTGGCTCGGTGCGGATTATTACGCAGGGCGACGAGGCGCTGATTGAGCGACTGGGCAGCTACGACCGCAAGCTGTCGCATGGCCTTAACTTTACGGTGCCGTTTGTGGAGCGGATTGCGGCCAAAGAGACGATTCGCGAGCGCGTGCTGGATATTCCGGCGCAGCAGTGCATCACCCGCGACAACGTTTCAATTTCGGTGGATGCGGTGGTCTACTGGCGGATTATGGATCTGGAGAAAGCCTACTACAAAGTCCAAAACCTCCAGCTGGCCATGACCAACTTGGTGCTGACCCAGATTCGGGCGGAGATGGGCAAGCTTGAACTCGACCAAACCTTTACCGCCCGCGCCGAAATCAACGAAGTGCTGCTGCGCGAACTCGACGAGTCTACCGATCCCTGGGGCGTGAAGGTGACACGGGTAGAACTCCGCGACCTGGTTCCTTCCAAAGCCGTGCAGGAGTCAATGGATTTGCAAATGTCGGCAGAGCGGCGCAAGCGGGCGGCCATTCTCACCTCAGAAGGCGAGCGCGACTCGGCGGTTAACTCGGCCAGAGGTCAGGCTGAGGCGAATATTCTGGCCGCTGAAGCTCAGCAGAAAACGATGATTTTGCAGGCCGAAGCCGAGCGCAAAACAATCGTGATGCGGGCGCAGGCGGTTGGCCAGGAGCAGGTGCTGAAGGCGCAGGCCACCGCTGAAGCTTTGCAGGTGATTGCCAAAACCCTGGAGCATGACCCCAATGCTCGCGAGGCGCTGCAATTTTTGATGGCGCAAAACTACATTGACATGGGCACCAAAATTGGCAGCAGCGACAGCAGCAAGGTGATGTTTATGGATCCGCGCAACTTGGCCGCCACGGTCGAAAATATTCGCTCGATTGTGGGAGAAGCCAACGGCTAAGCTTGCTGCCCTTGAGCGACCTGGCAGGGCTGACAGAGGCCAAAAAACTCCAGCGTGTGATAGTAAATTTTGAACTGGTATCCCTGCTGGAGCTGCACTTCGAGATTATGCACCGGGCAGCTATCAATTGGGATGGAAGCGCCGCACTGGAGGCAGGTGAGGTGATGTCGGTCTTCTTGCAGCGTGCTGTAGAGTGACTCGCCGTTGGCCAGGGTTCGCACCTGCACCACACCCTCCAGCTTCAGCGCATCCAGCGAGCGGTAGACCGTGGCTAGCCCCATGCTTTCAGCCCGATTCCGCAGCTCTAGATAGAGATCTTGTGCCGAAACTGCCGCCTCCAGCGACTTCAGTAAGTTGAGAATGCGCTCTTGGCTACGGGTTCGTTGAGATTTCATGGCTTGATTGGCGGCAGGGCGGAGAAATTGCGGCTGAGAGCCTGCTTCCATCATAGAATGAGGGCTGTGTTTGGTTTCAAACTCTCTCTATCCAGCCGCCATGTCCCAAACTTATCAAGCTCGAATCTACGTGACGCTGCGCCCCTCCGTGCTCGATCCGGCAGGCACTGCGGTTCAGGCGGGCCTGAAGCAAATGGGCTATGACAACGTGGAGCAGGTGCGGATTGGCAAATATATTGAGCTTGCCCTGAACGCCAGCAGCGAAGCCGCCGCCCGCGAGCAGCTTGAGGTGATCTGCGACCAGCTGTTGGCCAATCCGGTGATCGAAAACTATCGGTTTGAGCTGACGGTGGCCGTTTCAGCCTCAGAGCTGGGGGATTAGGCTAAAACATCGAGGTCTTCTTTAAACCGAGCAGACTTAAACTTAAGGCCGTTTTTTCACCCGCCACAGCCGTTCTTCAATCTCGTCTGGATCGGCATGGTCAGTGTAGGCCAAGCTCAGATCGTAGCCGCGACGAGTCAGCACCTTTTTGAGCTGGTCGCTGGGGTTAACTAGATAGGTTGGATCGTAGCCATCGGCTAGCTTAAACTTGCGCGGCTCGCGGGGCAGCTGAATGGCAATATCGGGGCGAAGCCAAGCGCTGAAGGCCAGCGTGTCAGTCGGAGAGCTCATAATAATCACCAGCGGATTGGCCGACTGATTAATCAGCTCCCCCACCACCGGATAGTAGCTGCTGCGCGGCGTGCTTTTATTCCACCAGACGACTGCCTGCGAGCTGACTACCGCCGCATGGCATCCGGCAATCACCAGCGCCAGCATCACAATGCGCCAGAACCAGTCCTGCCAGGTTTTTGCCCAGACTGCAAAGGCCGCAAATACATAGGCCAGCGCCAGCTGTAGGCCAAACAGGCTAGGAAACAAATAGCGAATCCGCGAAGAGCGTCGGCCTTCAGCCACTAAGTCAGGCAGCGCCAGTACTGTAAACGGCACAGCTACCAGCAGCAGCACAAACAGCCAGCTGCGCTTGGGCGCAATTCGACAGAGCAGCGCCAGCGCCAGCAGCACGACTGCAACCAAGATCAAATTAGCCGCGCCCAGCTCTTGGCTTACCAAGGCAATATTTAAGTTCAAAAACCAGCGGTCGAAGATGCTGCCTTGGGGGGAGCCATCATAAATTGAAGTCGTAGACTGCTTCACTTTCTCCCAGTTGTAGGCCAGGTTTAGCAGCCAGGGCGTGAGGCTGAGGCAGGCAACCCCAGCCGCAAGCCAGAAACCGCGTCGCTGAGGCCGAGTCAGCAGCAGATAAACCGCATGAGTTAGCAGCACCAGGCTAAACAAGAGCTGACTGTAAAGCCCCAGAACCAGCGTCAGCCCATAGAGCAGCCAGCTCCGGCGAGAGGGCAGGCGCAGCGCCCGCAGCAGCAGCGCACTCGAAGTCACAGTCAACAGCGACAGCAGGCTATAAGGCCGAGCTTCTTGGGCATAAACCAGGTGAATTGGCGTGATGGCAAATAAGCCCATCGCGATCCAGCCGACTAGCTCTGCCTGCGGCTGACGGCGATCAGCCATAGCCAAATCTGGGTCAGTTTTAAATAGTTCTTGGCAGAGCCAGTAGAGCGCCGGAAAGACCAGCAGGCTAAACATGGCCGCCACAGCTCGCATCGCCGCTACCGAATGCCCCACGATGCCGATCCAGGCACGCGCAACCAGAAAATAGAGCGGCGTATGTTCGGCGGTGGCGCTCAGCGCCTGAAAGCTGTCGCCCCAGCCCCGGTTGGGGTCAAGCTGCTGAAACTGGCGCAGATCGCTAACGTGGAGCAGCTCGCCGGTAAAGAGCTGTTCCACCATTTCGCTGCGAATATAGCCCAGGGTACGGAGCGAGGAATTAGTTTCGTCGATCCAGTAAACCTTTTTATCAAGGTTGTAGAACCGAAAGAAAACGCCCGCCACAATGAGCAGAATTACGCCATATTTGAGCCAGAGCGGCAGGGTACGCCGCTGACTGACGGATCGATCTGCTACGCCTGATTCTAGTCTGCTATTCATAACGGCTGTGCCCCTTCCATCACCACTGCAAAACGACCTGCCCGACTGAGCAATTCAGCCTGATGAAGCTGCTAAGATCCACATGAGATTTAGAGTGTACTGAATTCTGGCAACCAGCGCAAAGTTTGCTGCTGTTTGATCTGCCCGATTCAAGTGGGTCTAAATTGGCTCTAGGTTCGGTCTAATTTGCCGCTGATGTTTGCCCAATGTTTGCCAAACGCCTCTATGCCACTCTAATTCCCGGCTCTCGGCAGCAGGTGCGGTTCTGGTTTGTGGCGAGCCTGCTGGTGGCGCTGCTCTACGGCAGCTTGGGGCTACAAGAGATGGCTGGGAACAACGCTGTGGCCGACGATGCGCGCCAGTATTTGGTCTGGATGCGCCGCTGGCTCGACCCAACGTTGTTTCCCAATGATCCCATTGCCGACTACTTTCAGGCCGTCACGCCTTGGGGGTTTGCAGCATTTTATCGACTGTTTGCGCTGTTGGGAATTGATCCGCTGCGGCTGAGTCAGCTGTTGCCTTTGCCGCTGGCGCTGGTGGCGACGGGCTATGGCTTTCGCCTCTGTCTGCGGCTGCTGCCGATGCCGTTTGCCGGGTTTATGGCAGCGCTCTTGCTAAACCAGCTGGTTTGGTCGCATGATGACTTGGCCTCGGCGACGCCTAGAGCGTTCATGCTGCCGCTGTTTCTGGCCTTTCTCAATTACTTGATGCAGCGGGCGCTCTGGCCAACCTTGGCGGTGATTTTGCTGCAAGGGCTGTTTTACCCACAGTATCTGCTGGTGTTTGCCGGACTGCTGGCGCTACAGCCCTGGGACTGGCGGCGATTGCGGCTGACCTCTGATCGCACGGAATGGTGGTTTTGTCTGGCGGGGCTGGGCGTTTGCCTGCTGGCGCTGCTGCCCTATCTGGCCGCTTCGCCCGATGGTGCGGTGATTACGGCGGCTGAGGCTAGAGCGCTGCCGGAGTTTGGCTCAGCCGGACGGGCACGATTTTGGCTAGATGATCCCTGGCAGTTTTGGCTAACGGGCAGTCGCAGTGGGCTGTTTCCTAGCTTGAAGCCGCCGCTGCTGGGGCTGGGGTTCCTGCTGCCGCTGCTGCTTTGCCTGCCCCGTCGCTTCCCCATTGCTCGATATATCACGCCTAACTTGGCGATTCTGGGGCAGACGGTAATCGTGGCTTTGGGGCTGTTTTTCGCGGCTCATGCGCTGCTGTTTCGGCTGCATTTGCCCAGTCGCCACACGGCCTATACGCTGAGATATGTGCTGGTGTTTGCGGCGGCGTTGGTTTTGATGCTGCTGCTAGAAGGCAGCTTGCGCTGGCTGCAATCTCCGACCGCGCGATGGCCAAGGCGATTTTTGGTCTGGGGTGGCATTCTGGTCATGGCCTGCCTGCTGCTGCTCTACCCGGTATATGCTGAGAGCTTTCCTAAGACGGGCTATCAGCCGGGTTCTGCCCCGACACTCTATGCGCTCTTGGCGGCTCAGCCGCAGGATATATTGGTGGCTTCGCTGCTGCCGGAGGCGGACAATATTCCCAGCTTTGCTCAGCGCTTGGTGCTGATTGCGACAGGCTGATTGCGACAGGCTGATTGCGCTGCCGTATCACCGCCGATTGTTGAGCGGCGGCTGGCGCAATGTATGGTCTTGGCCCAGCAGGACTGGCAGCTGCTGGCAGCGGATTGTTTGGTAAAGTAGCATTGGTTGCCTTTTGCATCGAATGAAGCGGATGGATGGTCTGCTTGGGGCTGAGATGGATTGAGCTAGGTTCAGATGGGTTGAGATTTGATGAATATTTCTGAGTTTTTTCAGCGGTCTGCTGGCAAATGGGTGTCGCAGCGCACGAGTCATCGGCTGGCGCAAAATCAGTCGGAGGGGGCAAAGGCTGATTTGATGATTGAGGCGCTGGATGCGCTTGATCCGGCGTTGATGCAGCTCTGTCAGCAGCAGGGGCTGGACGCAACGGCAGCGGTGGGGCTGAAGGTTGCCTGGTCGAATGGGATTGTGGATGGTCAGGCTAAGCCGCAGTCTGGCGTGAGTTTGCTGGTGGCAATTTCTGAGGCGGGTCAGCCGGAGCAGGGGCAGATTATTAGCCGGATCAACAGCGCTCAGCTGATGTTGGGGCGGTTTGAGCTGGGGCTAGATCAGGTGCTGATGCTGACAAGTCAGGCTGAGGATGGCTCTAGCGAGGAGCGGATTTGGTTCGCCAGCGAAAATTTCCGGCTGCGGACAACTGTGATTAAGCGGCAAGGTAGCGCTAGGCTAGCGGCCTTTTGCTCGGAGATTCGGATGGGGGGGAAGCCGCCTGCTGAAGCGGCGGCGGCTGAGGTAGCTCAGTAGTGGCAGGCAGCTAGAGGGCGCTCACTCAGCTTCTTCAAGGGCTTCGAGTGGCTGAAGCTCTCGTAGCGGTTCTGAGCGCTCTAGCTCTAGCGCTGTAGACTGCTGTGCTTTGAGCGCTAGCGGAATTTTAACGGCGGTTTTGGGGTTGGGTTCTAGTTCTTTCCAGCGCTGGGTGAGATAGAGCAGCAGCGAACCGCCGATGTAAAATGCGCCGCCGCCTAGGGTCAAATCAATGGCATAGGTAACTAATTGATCTAGGGTTTCCATTCTGCCCTCCTGCAAACCGCAATCTTTTCCTTTGGTTAGCCTATCGAAAATTGATGCCGATTTTTGAGTGATTTGAATCTGTAATCAATCTGAGGGTTTGGGTCAATCTTCGATCAGGCCAGCGGGTGGGGTGATTTCGAGGCGGCGGTTGGCGAGATCGACGATGGGAACAATGGGTTCGACGAAGGGGATCAGCGCTTTTTTGCCGTTGAGTAGCTCGACTTCTAATAGGTCGTTGCCGGCTGAGAGGATGTCGGTGACGTGGCCAATTTGCTGCTGGCTGGCTTGGTCAAAGACGGCGAGACCCACCAGATCGGCGACGTGGAATTCGCCCGGTTCTAGGCGGGGGCGATCGGTGGCGGGGACGAGTAGTCGGGCGTTGCAGAGGGCTTCGGCCTGTTCGCGGCTGGTGATGCCGGAGAGGGTGATGATGTAGAGTCCTTTGCCTTCTAGGTAGCGACCGGAGGTGAGTTTGACGGGTTCGGGGGTGGGTTGGCCGGGGCGTTGCAGCCAGCGCTGGCCGGGTTTTTGGAAGCGTTGGGGGAAGTCGGTGTCGGGGTAGACGCGGAGTTCGCCTTTTAAGCCTTGGGCAGCGACGATTTTGCCGATTTCTAGCCAGTTCATATGTTTTGTGGGTGAGGGGTTTTGGGGTGAGGGTTTTGGGGTTTTGGGATTTGGGGTTTTGGGATT
>CASBQH010000166.1 GCA_949127695.1 Synechococcales cyanobacterium PMM_0073 | reverse complement strand
CCAACCGCAGATTCCAGCATTTGCCTCTAGCTATCAGCGCCGTTTCACTACCAGAGACACTTATAGTTTACGCAATCACAGTTCCCGTCAGGGCAAGGAGAAGCAGTCGGGCTAGGAGTGGGTCGCTGGATGGGCAGCGTTGGCTGGATGGGCAGCACAGGCGTTGGTAAAGCGGAGGGTGGCCGGGTTGGTGTAATCGTAGGCGACACCGTAGGCGGCAGAGTTGGTGTAACTGTGGGCAAGACTGTAGGCAAGACCGTAGGCGGCAGAGTTGGTGTAACTGTAGGCAAAGGCGTCGAATCAACCGCTATAGGTGGGCAAGGCTCTCCGGCCAACTGACCAATCCAGCAGTTGAGCGAACAGCTATTCGGGTACAGCTCGCAGATCCGAGAGAGGGCAATAATTAGCACCGCTAGGCCAAGCGCGCTTAGCACCCAGCGAGCAATTCCTTTCCATCTAGCGCCGCCCAGCAGCAGCCCTAGACCCATGAGCAGCGAAAGTGCAAGCGCTTCCACCAGCAAACCTCCAGACTATTCAGCTTATTTTAACTTTTATTAGAGGAAAAATCGTCTATTTGGCTCTGCTGTCAATCCTGCCTGAGCTTGAGGGATATTTGCCGCTTCAGCCGACTAATTGCTGCCCCATTCTGGGTCAAATCGGTGACAAAATAGAATCACACAACAGGCGGGTCGCTAGCGCTGAGCTTGATAGTAATCTTACGCAACTCTGCCTTACGCAACTCTGCCTTGTGTAACTGCCGCTCTCCTGCTCTCCTATGAACTCTCCCACCCCCACAATCTGGATCTATGACACCACTCTGCGCGACGGCGCTCAGCGCGAGGGGCTGTCGCTGTCGCTCGAAGACAAGCTGCGAATTGCCCGACAGCTCGATCGACTGGGAATTCCGTTTATTGAGGGCGGCTGGCCGGGAGCCAATCCCAAAGACGTGCAGTTTTTTTGGCAGCTGAAAGAACAGCCGCTGAGCCAAGCTGAAGTCGTGGCCTTCTGCTCCACCCGGCGTCCGCATCGCAAGGCGGCTGAAGATCCGGGCTTGCAGGATGTGCTGGCGGCTGGAACCCGCTGGATCACGCTGTTTGGCAAGTCCTGGGATCTGCATGTGACTGAAGGGCTAAAAACCACGCTGGCCGAAAACCTGGCGATGATTCAGGAGACAATTGAATATTTTCGCAGCCAAGAGCGCCGCGTGATCTATGACGCGGAGCATTGGTTTGACGGCTACAAGCAAAACCCCAGCTACGCCCTGCAAACCCTGGAAGCCGCGATTCAAGGCGGAGCCGAATGGCTGGTGCTTTGCGATACCAACGGCGGCACGCTACCCCACGAAATTCAGGCGACTGTCCGAGATGTCGTGCAGTTTGTGCAGGGAGTTTGCCAAAATTCTGACCAGCCTACGCCTCAAATTACGCCTCAAATTGGCATCCATACCCACAACGATGCGGGCACGGCAGTCGCCAACGCCATGGCTGCGGTGATGGAAGGAGCCAGAATGGTGCAGGGCACAATCAACGGCTATGGCGAACGCTGCGGCAATGCCAATCTCTGTACGCTGATTCCCAACCTCCAGCTGAAGCTGGGCTACTCCTGCGTTGAGGCCAGTCAGCTGGCGCAGCTGTCAGCCTCTAGTCGGCTCATTAGCGAAGTGGTGAATCTGGCTCCTGACGATCATGCACCGTTTGTCGGGCTGTCGGCCTTTGCCCATAAGGGTGGCATTCACGTCAGCGCCGTGGAGCGCAACCCGCTCACCTACGAACATATTGCTCCAGAGCTAGTTGGCAATGCTCGCCGGATCGTGATTTCAGATCAGGCGGGCTTGAGCAACGTGCTGGCCAAGGCTCGCAGCTTTGGGATTGACCTGGATAAGCAAGATCCAGCCTGCCGCCAGATTTTGCAGCACCTGAAAACCCTGGAAAACCAGGGCTATCAGTTTGAGGCGGCTGAAGCCAGCTTTGAGCTATTGATGCGAGAGGCGTTGGGGCAACGCCAGCAGTTTTTTACGATCAAAGATTTTCACGTTTATTGCGATATGCTGCATGACGCGGCGCGGCAGGGCAGTCAGGCGGTGGCGACGATCAAAGTCACGGTCAACGGCAGCGATATTTTGGAAGCCGCAGAAGGGAATGGCCCAGTGTCGGCGCTAGATGGCGCGCTTCGCAAGGCGTTAGTCAGCGTCTACCCCGATATTGCCAGCTTCTATCTGACTGATTATAAGGTGCGGATTCTGGACGGCACGGCTGGGACTTCTGCCAAAACGCGAGTGCTGATTGAGTCGAGCAACGGGCTACAGCGCTGGACTACGGTGGGCGTCTCTAGCAACATTATCGAGGCTTCTTATCAGGCCGTGGTAGAAGGCTTAGAATATGGCTTGATGCTGCAAAGCCAGCAGGAGATTGCCTCGCCGTTAACTTCTGTCACCTAATTTTTATCGCTAAACCTCCTATCAACTAAACCCTAAAGCGCTTCCGGCTCCTGTCCCGATACCACCGGCGCGACGGTTCTCAGCAGCAGCTTCGGATGATCCCCTTCCACCTGCTGACAGTTCCACTCGTTGCGAAACAGCAAGACCGGACGCCCCCAGCTGTCTTTCACGGTGACGGTATTAAACAGTCGTCCTGCCTGCTTCAGCGCTTCCCAGCCGCCTTCTACCCAGCGCGCCACGCTGTAGGGCAGCTGTTCTAGCAGGGTGGCGACGCCATATTCGTTTTGCAGCCGGAACTGCACCACCTCAAATTGCAGCTGCCCCACCGCCGCCAAAATTGGATCGCGTTTGGCTTCATCGACCGAATACATGATTTGCACCGCGCCTTCTTCGCGCAGTTCGCTGACGCCCTTGCGAAACTGCTTGAATTTAGACGGGTTGGGGTTTTTTAAGTAGGCGAATAGCTCCGGCGAAAACATTGGGATGCCTTCGTACTCCAGCTTTTTACCGCTGTAAATGGTGTCGCCAATTGCAAAAGCGCCGGGGTTATTCAGGCCGATTACGTCACCCGGAAAGGCTTCGACTAGCGACTCGCGCTCTTGACCAAACAGCTTCTGGGGATGCGACAGCCGCACGGTTTTGCCAGAGCGGGCGTGATTCACCACCATGTCTTTCTCAAATTTGCCAGAGCAAACCCGAATAAAGGCAATCCGGTCGCGGTGCTTTGGATCCATATTGGCCTGAAGCTTGAACACGAAGCCAGAAAACTCTGAGTAGGTGGGTGCAATTTCGCCCGCTGTACTGCGGCGAGATCCAGGCTTGAGCGCATAGTCCAGGAACGCCTCCAAAAACAGCTCAACCCCAAAGTTGGTCATGGCGCTGCCAAAAAACACGGGCGTCATTTCACCCGCATGGATCAGCTCTAGGTCAAACTCAGAGCCGACGCCTTCGAGCAGCTCCAGATCTTCTTTGAGCTTGTAGTACAGATCTTGCTCTAGCAGTTCCTCAATCTGGGGATCGCCTAGATCTACCACGGTTTCGCTAGCCTCCCGGCTACCGTGAGCCGAGCGCTCAAACAGGTGAATTTTGCGGGCTCGGCGGTCAAACACGCCCTTGAATCGGTCGCCCATGCCAATCGGCCAGTTGACGGCGTAGGTCTGCAAGCCTAACTCCTGCTCAATCTCGTCCATCAGCTCAAACGGATCGCGGCTTGGCCGGTCAAGCTTGTTGAAAAACGTAAAAATCGGAATGCCGCGCATTCGGCAGACTTCAAACAGCTTGCGGGTTTGCGGCTCCAAGCCTTTGGCCGCATCTTCCAGCATCACCGCATTGTCGGCAGCTGCCAGCGTCCGGTAGGTATCTTCGCTAAAGTCTTGGTGCCCCGGCGTATCCAGCAGGTTGATCCAGTAGCCGTTGTAAATGAATTGCAGCACGGTCGAGGTAATCGAAATGCCGCGCTGCTGCTCCATCGCCATCCAGTCAGAGGTGGCGTGGCGCTGGGCACGTCGGGCTTTGACGGCTCCTGCCTCATGAATTGCGCCCCCGTAGAGCAAGAGCTTTTCGGTCAGGGTTGTTTTACCGGCGTCAGGGTGAGAAATAATTGCAAAGTTGCGCCGGGTTTCGACCGCAGCTTCTAGCTCGACTTCCAGTTCAGTTGACATGGGCTTTTACTATCAAGGGGTTTAAGCGGGTTCAGGCCAGTTTAATCGGCGGTTCAATCAGCGGTTCAATCGGCAGGTCACGGCAAAAACCGATCCAGCGCGGATTTTAGCTCCTCAATTTCGGCGGCAATATTGCCCTGCTTGGCCGCGCGTCCAATACATTCGGTCAAATGTTCATCTAGAATAATTCGCGAGACGCGATCCAGCGCGCCCCGCACTGCTGCGACCTGCACCAGCACATCTGGGCAAGGACGACTCTCCTGCACCATCACCTTAATGCCGCGAATATGTCCTTCAATCCGCGACAGCCGATTGACAATCCGGCGCAGCGATTCTTCGCTATGCACATGCGGATGGTCAGGCGCGTGATCTGCCAGATGTTCTACCAGATGTTCTGGCTCGGCTAACTCATGCGTGTGAGAGCCAGAATCATGAAAATGCTGACTTTGATCATGCTGATCACTCTGATCAATCGGCTGAGCACTAGAAATATCGGAGGCTGGCATAGGTCGCGGCGGGAGTGAGGGTAGTTCCCTGATTCTAGCGCTCAAACTCCAGCGCTCAAACTAGGTTAGTCCTAGCAGAGAGGCTGTTTTAGTTTTGAAAGACCTTGGCTGGCTCAGTTGATTTTCCGCCGCCGCCCAAGCCAGCCAAGGTCTTTCAAAACTAAAACAGCCAAAACTAAAGCAGCCAAAACTCAAACAGCCTCTCTGTCAGGACTAACCTAGTTTGAGCGCTGGAGTTTGAGCGCTAGAAT
>CASBQH010000165.1 GCA_949127695.1 Synechococcales cyanobacterium PMM_0073 | reverse complement strand
GCACGCGGAAGGCCATGCCAGTCAGCTTGCCTTTGAGCTGAGGCAGCACCAGCGCCACCGCCTTGGCGGCTCCGGTCGAAGAGGGGATGATATTCTGGGCTGCGCCGCGTCCGCCCCGCCAGTCTTTCTTGCTGGGGCCATCTACCGTAGGCTGCGTGGCGGTCATGGCATGTACGGTGGTCATTAAGCCTTCTGCAATGCCGAAGCTTTCATCCAGCACTTTAGCGATTGGAGCCAGACAGTTGGTGGTGCAGCTGGCATTCGAGACAATCACATCTTTGGCTGGGTCAAATTCATGATGGTTGACGCCCACTACAAAGGTTCGCACCTTATCAGGGTCTTTGGTGGGGGCAGAAATCACGACGCGCTTAGCTCCGGCCTGAATATGCTGCATCGCGCCCTCTTCGGTGGTAAACAGCCCGGTAGACTCCACCACGTAGTCAGCGCCATATTTGCCCCAGGGCAGCTCAGTCGGGTTCCGCATAGCCGTGCAGGGGATAAACTTGCCGTCTACCAGAATGCCGTCGCCTTTGGCTTCAATGCTGCCGGGATAGGTGCCATGCGTCGAGTCATACTTCAGCAGATAGGCGAGGTTATCGGGCGGTACTAGGTCATTAATGCCGACAAAATCGATGTTGGGATTCTGAATTGCAGTCCGAAATACCAGTCGGCCAATCCGACCAAAACCGTTGATACCCACTTTTACGGGCATAGCTAAAGCTCCTTGCAGTCGATCTTGCAGTGGTAGTCTTGCAGCAGTACGTGAGCAGCAGACTAGCATATCTGCCCAGAAAGCTTTGGTAAGAAGCTTAACATCAGGCGAAATTCTAGCTGTTTCGCGGCTATTTTCTACAGATTTTCTGCTGCTGCGCCAGCTTTTCCTGAGTCGCAGGCGATAATCCCAGGCGGGCACTGCCATACAGCCGCTCAAACTCGCGCTCGAAATGGGCGGCGACCGTCGGATTCTGGATTACCAGCAGGTTTTCGTCGTTGGTGCGGTTGGCGGCCTCAGACCAGTTCTGCGAGCCAGTAATCACGATTTTCTGGTCAATCACGGCAAATTTATGATGCAGCAAATCGCCCTGCGGCAGCTGCGGAATGCCAACGCTGCTAATCGGCTGCTGCCAGGGATGATTCTCGGCTTCGGGGCGGCATTTGGCGTTAGGCAAGGTGACGCCCAGCATATCCAAGCCCTCGCTGTAGTCGCGAAAGGCAAAGCTGGGTTCGATCAGCGCCCGGATCTGGACGTTTTGGCGATGCTCAGTCTCCAGCAAATTGCTCAGCTGCTGATCCGAAAACACAAATAGCGCTAGGTCAATCTGCTGCTTGGCCTGAGCCAGACTGCGACCAATTAGGCCATTGACGCTCTCGGCCCAGGGCAGTTTGGTTGAGGTGGGCGAAAACTGTACGGCGATCTGCGAGTTGGCCAGCTTCACCATCCGAGCGGGGCGGTAGGATTTCTTTAGGCCAAACTGCGGCGGTTGACGCTGACCCTGCCCCCACATCAGCTCAAACTCCTGCTGGTAGATCTGCGCCAATGCCGGACTCTCAATTTTCAGCAGATGATTGGCGTTACCCTGGCTCTCTAGGGTCGAAAAATCGCCGTGAATATCGCTCCAGGTAAAGTTGGCGGAGCCGGTAATCACGGTTTTTCCATCGATGACTAAAACCTTGTGATGCATTAAACCACTGCCCTTCGAGCCATCTGCCGTATCGTCGCGGATCGGAATTTGGGCAGATTGCAAAATTACCATCGCATCTCTGGCGGCAATTTCGCTAGCTTCCATCTGGCCATTTTGGTTTTGGTCTACCACCTGGACAAAATCCTGGTATTTCTTGCGGCCTCGCGCATCCAGCTGCTGCACCTGGCGCGGCGTCAGCTCGCTCAGCGGCAGGCGGTAGCTGTTTTCGACAATCAGCCGAACTTTCACACCCGCCTGCTGCTTTGCCTTCAGCGCCAGCGCGATTTTGGGCAGATTCAGCTCATGCACCGCCAAATCCACCGAGCTTTGCGCCGAGTCGATCGCCGCCACCGCTATTTGCTCTAGGTCATCGCCCAGCCGATATTGCTGCCGATAGGGTTCAGAGTAGGCGGCTGACTGCGAGTGGTTGAAGTAAACCTGCACCTGCGGATCTTGCGGCAAAGGCGAGAGCAGGGAAACAGTCGGGGTTTGGCTTTGGGCTGGACGCCGCCAAATAGCCAAGCCGACCAGACCACCTACCAGCAGGCCGAGCGCGACTAGGCCACCCAATCGAACAGCTGGCCTGCTAAATCTAGAGTGATGCACCGAGTTTTAGTCCTTTAGATCACGATGAGTCTGCTTAAGCAATGCCCCAAAATCGGCAGCGCATCACGCTCTAATTCAGGCTTGAGCCGCCAATCAGGGGCTAAACAGCACCAAAAAATGTAAAGAATTTGTAAAATTCCGTATCAAGACTCCATAAACTTCAGTTGTTATACTGATGAGAACGATCACAGAACCCAGCATCCTGCCAATCCTTGCTTGACATTAGGCTCTAGCTGTGGATCTACCAGCAGAGTGACAAAGCCAAAATCAGGTTTAGAGCAGAGTTAAGGAGAATGGCTTCAGCTTTGAGTTCTGGCTCAGGCCCAGTTTGGAAGTAAAACATGCGAGATATAAGCGATCGATATCACGTCCAAAGCATTTCATCCCTGACTTCGCCGAAGCAGATTGGCGGCTATTTGGTTGAAGCGGGTCTGCTCACCCATGACCAAATCAACGTCGCCTTGAATGACCAGCAGGCCACCGGGATGCGCTTTGGCGAAATTATCGTGGCGCGCGGCTGGCTTAAAGAGCAGACAGTGGAATGGATCGTCACCAAAGTGATTGAACCCGAACGGCAGACTGTAAACTCGCAGCCCGCAGGCTCGTCGGCAGATTCGGCGCGGACAAAGCGACAGGCGATGGCTCAGGT
>CASBQH010000164.1 GCA_949127695.1 Synechococcales cyanobacterium PMM_0073 | reverse complement strand
TTGCGGACTGCCGAAAGCCCAAACAAAATGCTTTCAGACAGCGGCGTAAAGTCAATGCCCGAACGGTTGATGCTGGGCGGCTCGACGGTAATGCCCATGCTCATGCAGGTGGCAATATATTTCTGCACCTTGTCTTGGTCGCCGCTGTTAGAGGTGAGCAGCGCCGCCATATATTCGACTGGATAATTCGCCTTGAGATAGGCCGTCTGGTAGGTAATATAGCCGTAGGCGGTGGAGTGCGATTTGTTGAAGCAATATTCGGCAAACATCACCATTTGCTCAAATAGATCTGCGGCCACCTTTGGCTTGACGCCGTTGTCAGATGCACCTTTGATAAATAATTCCTGGTGCTTTTCCATCTCCGACTTCTTTTTCTTACCCATCGCCCGCCGCAGCAGGTCGGCCTGTCCCAGCGAATATCCGGCCATATCCTGAGCAATTTTCATAATCTGCTCTTGATAGACCATGATGCCGTATGTTTCTTTGAGAATCGGCTCTAAAATCTTATCTTCATAAGAAATCTGTTCACGCCCATGTTTACGGTTAATAAACTTGGGAATTAACCCAGCATCTAATGGCCCCGGTCGATAGAGCGCCAGCACCGACGAAATATCTTCCAATCCAGAAGGCCGCAGATCTCTAACAATCTGCCGCATCCCGGAAGACTCCAGCTGAAAGATCCCTTCTAGTTCACCTCGGCCTAGCAGCTGATAGGATTTGAGATCATCCATTGGCAGACCATCGAGATCGATATCAATCTGCTGGGTTTGCTTGATTAGCTCAACTGCTTTTTGGATCATGGTCAGGTTTTTTAAGCCCAAGAAGTCCATTTTTAGCAGCCCCAGCGCCTCAATATCTTCCATGTAATATTGGGTGAACACCGAGCCGTCGGCGTTGCGCTGCAAGGGCACAATTTCATCTAGCGGGTCAGACGAAATCACCACGCCTGCCGCATGAATACCAACGCTTTTGTTCGTGCCCTCAATCCGCAGCGCCATATCCAGCCAGCGCCGCACTTTCGGATCATTGAGATACTTTTCGCGAAACTCTGGTGCAGGCGTCGTCTCCGAAATCATCACCGCCAGCTTGGTGGGCTTGCCCCGCACCACCGGGATCAGCTTCGCCATTTTGTCAGACTCGGAATAGGGAATATCCAAAACCCGCGCCACGTCTTTGAGTACGGCTTTAGAGGCCATCCGGTTATAGGTGATAATCTGCGCTACCCGCTCCGTGCCATATTTTTCGGTGACGTATTCAATCACCTCCTCCCGCCGATCAATGCAGAAGTCTGTGTCAATATCTGGCATTGACTTGCGTTCAGGGTTGAGGAAGCGCTCAAACAGCAAGCCGTGATGCACCGGGTCAATGTTGGTGATTCGCAGCGCATAGGCCACCAGCGACCCCGCCGCCGAACCGCGCCCCGGCCCGACCGGAATCCCCTGATCGCGAGCGAATTTAATATAGTCCCAGACCACCAGGAAGTAGGCGTCAAAGCCCATCTGGTGCATCATTTGCAGCTCGTAGTCCAGCCGCTCCTGGTAGACTGGCGTAATCTCGTCGTACTGCTGGCAGTTGAACCGCTCCATCAGCCCCTGCCGCGTCACTTCTTCTAGGTAATCGGGCAGACTCTTGCCCACTGGAACAGGATAGTTGGGAATACGCGGCTCGCCCAGAATTTTGTATTCCTCAATTTTGTCGGCCACCTTCAGCGTGTTGGCAATCGACTCGGCGATCACCGCATCATCGAGATGATCGCGAAACAGCCAGCTCATTTCTTCGGCAGACTTGAGGTATTCGGTGCCGCTGTAGCGCAGGCGCTTGTCTTCGGTGATCAGCTTGCCGGTTTGAATGCAGAGCAGCGCGTCATGTGCCTCCACGTCAAAGCAGGAAATATAGTGCGAGTCGTTGGTGCAGATTAGCTCAATCTCTAGCTCTCTCGCGATTTTGACTAGCTCTACGTTGACAATTCGATCTTCCTGCGAGCCGTGATCTTGCAGCTCTAGATAATAGTCCTCGCCAAACAGATCTTGATACCACTGCGCTACCTGTCGAGCAATTTCGGGCTTGCCCTGCAAAATCGCCTGTGGCACCTCGCCCGCCAAACAGCCGCTGGTGACAATCAAATCTTGGTGATATTGCTCAATCAGCGCTTTGTTAATGCAGGGACGCGAAAAAATCCCCTTGCCCTGCACCCCCTGCAAATGCGAAATCGTGGTCAGCTTCACCAGGTTTTTGTAGCCCTGCGTATTTTTGGCCAGCACAATCTGGTGATATTTGGGGCGACGCTCCTGCTGGCTGATGTCGCTGTTCATCACATACATTTCATTGCCAATAATTGGCTTAATGCCTTTGGCCTTACAGACTTTCAGCAGCTCAATCGCCCCATACATGACGCCGTGGTCGGTCAGAGCAATCGCGGGCATCTCCAGCTCAATCGCTCGATCCACCAGCTGCGGCAGCTGACTTGCCCCATCTAGCAGGCTGTAGTCACTGTGAATATGTAGACCAACAAAGGACATGGCGATTCCCAAACCAAACGGCTGAGATTTAGCGTAGCGGATAATTGCCGCTATATCTACAGAGTTTTTGAAAAAGTTATGCTGCTATACGCTACCCGTGGAGATTTACCTCAGGTGAAATCAGCGCCATCAGCCACAAAACTCTTCTGGTACTAATGTATCAAGTTTTATGAATAATCTGGCCAAACCCTGGGCAGAGCTAACTCTGGAACCAGGCGGTCATAGCCAAGGCCAGCCCATCTGCCGCATCGTCAGGCTTGGGCAGCCGATCGAGGCTGAGTTCGCGCGCTACGGCTTCCTGCACGTCTCGCTTGTCGGCGTTGCCATGTCCGGTTAGCGCCTGCTTCACCTGGGCTGGCGTGAATTCTACCAAGGGTAGCCGAAACTGCGCCAGCACCAGCATCACGACGCCCCTGGCTTGAGCAACGGCAATGGTATTGCCCATTTTGTAAAAAAACAGCTTCTCGATGGCCACCAAATCAGGCTGGACGGAGTTGACCAAGCTAGTCAGGTCATCGTAGATCATGCAGAGGCGCTCGCCAATTTCATGCTTGGCAGGCGTTTGGATGATGCCGAAATCTAGCACCGAAACGGTGGAGTCGCTGAGGGTGCGGTCGCAAAGCACTGCCCCAAATCCAAGCGTGGCTAAACCGGGGTCAATCCCCAAAATGCGTTTCTCCATGCGGCGGTCTAAAAGAATCCCTTAACCATACCGCAGATAGTACAACCAAACTCATGAAAAAGCGGTGGAGGTGGATCCTTAGTCCAACCTCCACCGCTCTAATTTGGATCAGATACTCGGCTAGTCAGCAGTTGGCAATAGCTGATCAGCAGTTGGCATCAGCTCACGCCGCTCTTCGGAGTGAACCACCACCTTGCCTTCTTCGCCGATATCCACCGTCGCGGTATCGCCTGACTTAATCCGGCCTGAGAGAATCTCTTCGGCCAGGGTGTCTTCGAGCAGCCGCATGATGGCTCGACGCAATGGACGTGCGCCATAGCTGGGGTTGTAGCCTTCTTCCACCAGGCGGTCTTTAAACCGTTCGGTGACTTCCAGCATAATCCCATGCTGCTCCAGCAGGCGCTCATAGACTTCTTTCAGCAGGATGTCGCCAATATGCTTGACTTCATCTTTGGTGAGTTGACGGAAGACGATGATTTCGTCCAGGCGGTTGATAAACTCTGGCTTGAAGTAGTTTTTCATCTCCTCGTTCACCAAGGCACGAATGCGGGTGTACTGAGAATCTGCAACCGTTTCTTCAAAGTCAAAGCCCAGGCCACCGCCGCCTTTCTCAAGCACCTTCGAGCCGATGTTCGAGGTCATGATCAAGAGCGTATTCTTGAAGTCTACCGTCCGACCTTTGGCATCGGTTAGACGACCATCTTCCAGGATTTGCAGCAGCATATTGAATACATCCTGGTGCGCCTTTTCGATTTCGTCAAACAGCACGACGGTATAAGGACGCCGCCGCACGGCTTCGGTCAGCTGACCGCCTTCGTTGTAGCCGACATAGCCCGGAGGCGAGCCAATCAGCTTCGAGACGGTATGCCGCTCCATGAACTCCGACATATCCAGCCGGATCATCGCGTCTTCCGCCCCAAAGAAGTAGGCGGCTAGCGACTTGGCCAGCTCGGTTTTACCCACCCCGGTCGGGCCGGAGAAGATAAAGCTGGCAATTGGCCGGTTCGGGTTTTTCAAGCCGACTCTGGCGCGACGAATGGCACGGGAGATCGCCTTAACGGCTTCGTCTTGCCCCACCATCCGCTGGTGCAGGGTGTCTTCCATATGCAGCAGCTTTTCGGATTCTGACTCCGTCAGCTTGTTGACTGGAATTCCTGTCCAAGAGGCGACAATATGGGCGATATCGTCCTCGCCCACTTCGGGCATTTCCGGCTTTTCGGTTTCGCCTGCTTCAGCTGCCTTTTTGTTCTGGGCAATGGCGCGGATTTCAGCCTTGATCTCCATTTCCCGATCGCGCAGTTCACCCGCTCGATCAAAGTCCTGAGAGCGCACGGCGTCATCTTTGTCCTTCAGCACCTGACGCAGCTCTTTGTCCAGCTCTTTAGCCGCCGGCGGCAGCTGCGAGTTGATCAAGCGCACCCGCGAACCCGCCTCATCCACCAAGTCGATCGCCTTGTCAGGCAAGAACCGATCGGCAATGTAGCGATCCGAGAGCTTGGCCGCCGCTACGAGCGCATCATCCGAGATTTTCAGCTTGTGATGCTGCTCGTAGCGCTCGCGTAGGCCATGCAGGATTTCAATCGTTTCTGGGACGCTGGGTTCGCCCACCATTACGGGCTGGAAGCGCCGCTCTAGTGCCGCATCGCGTTCGATATGCTTGCGGTACTCATCCAGCGTGGTGGCTCCGATGCACTGGAGTTCACCTCTGGCCAAAGCGGGCTTAAGGATGTTGGCGGCATCAATTGCGCCTTCAGCCGCACCTGCGCCAATCAGCGTGTGAACTTCGTCGATTACCAGGATGACGTTTCCGGCTTGGCGGATTTCATCCATGATTTTTTTCAGGCGCTCTTCAAACTCACCCCGATATTTGGTGCCTGCTACCAGCAGACCAATATCCAGCGTGACGACCCGCTTATCTTCCAGGATGTCGGGGATGTCGTTGTTGGAGATCCGCTGTGCCAGCCCTTCAGCAATCGCGGTTTTACCCACGCCCGGTTCGCCAATTAACACCGGATTGTTTTTGGTGCGGCGACCGAGAATCTGAATGACGCGCTCGATTTCTTTCTGGCGGCCAACCACGGGGTCAAGCTTGCCATCAGCGGCCATTTGGGTCAGATTTGAGCCAAATTCGTCTAGGGTCGGGGTTTTGGTACGGCCTTGGCTACCGCCCGATGAGACTTCGGCAGTCTCGCCCAGCATTCGGATCACCTGCGTTCTGACCTTAGAGAGATCAACGCCCAGGTTTTCCAGGACGCGAGCCGCTACGCCTTCGCCTTCGCGAATTAGACCTAGCAGCAGGTGTTCGGTGCCAATGTAGTTATGCCCAAGCTGACGCGCCTCTTCGAGCGAAAGCTCTAGGACACGCTTGGCACGCGGGGTGAAGGGAATCTCGACGGCGACAAAGCCCGACCCTCGGCCAATGATTTTCTCAACCTCAATCCGGGCATCTTTAAGATTGACACCCATAGATTTCAGCACTTTGGCGGCGACGCCGGTCCCTTCTCCAATCAGACCCAAGAGGATCTGCTCTGTACCGACAAAATTATGCCCCAGGCGACGAGCCTCTTCCTGGGCGAGCATAATCACCTTAATGGCTTTTTCTGTGAAGCGTTCAAACATGGCGTTCCTATATCACCTGGTGCTAACCGGTACGCTGATTTTAGCATAGGAAAATCCTCAAGCTGTTAGCCATGAACAGCAGGAATGAGGTAGTGATCCCCGAAGGGCAGCGGCGAATCTGCGGGGAATCTCTATGAGCGCTGGGGGAATGTGTGAGAAGGAGGGGAGGGGAAACCGAACTCCCAAACGGCAGTTTTGCCGAAAAGGTGGGGTTTCGTCAAGTGGAAACTAGAAAATTGGCTGAATTAGCCTTGCCTCAGCCCAAATCTGGCTCAAATCTGGCTCAGAATGGCTCAGAATGGCTCGATCTGCCAGCCTGAGCGCCTGAGCTGCTGCTGGATCTGCTGCTGCCATTGCGTTAGGCTGGCCTGAAATTCGGGGCGCCGCAAGCCCTTGCGCCAGAGAATTAGCGCATCTTCGGCAGGTTCGCCTTGGTTTTGGTAATAGCCGCGCCGCTGCCCGACTCGCTCAAAGCCAAATTTTTGATAGAGCGCAATCGCTGCTTGGTTGGAGAGCCGCACTTCCAGCGTCGCCCATTCGAGGCCGCGTCCTGCCGCCGCCCGCAGCAAAGCCCAAAGCAACGCCTGCCCCAAGCCCTGGCCACGATAGGCTGGATCGACGGCCAGTAGCGTAATATGCGCTTCTTCGAGGATTGCCCAGAGGCAGGCTAGGCCAATCATCTGCGGCTCGGTAGAGTCAGCCGTGACCAGCCCCAGCAGATCGCTATTGGGGCTATCAACTTCGCGCTGGTAGCCGTTTTCAGTCCAGAGACCGCCCAAGCAGCGCTGATCGAGCGCCACAGCCGCCGCAATTTGCTCAGCGGGGAGAGGTTGAAGCACCAAAAAATTCACAAAACTTAGAAAATGGAAGAAGGATGGACAGCCCTCAACTGTACACTGGATCATAGTCTTTTGCTTCAGCTCAGGCGAAGCTCCAGCTTTAATTAGAGTGGGCTGAAATTATCCGGTATAAAAGTTTAGTTTGGCGTTTGGACTCAATATGGTATCAACTCCGGTCGCAGCGGCTTCAGGTCGTCAGTATCTACCCGCTCTCAGCGAAAACCCGTCTCCCAACCAATATCTGCTGCCGCTAACGGCAAGACTCAAGGGGCAGAACCTGGAAATTGGCGGCTGTGAATTGCCAGAGCTAGTCGAGCGCTTCGGCACGCCGCTCTATGTCTTAGATGAAGAGACGCTGCGGCAAGCCTGTCGGCAGTATCGCGAGGCGTTTGTGCAGCATTACCCGGCAGAATCACTCGTGATCTACGCCTCCAAAGCCTGGAACTGCATGGCCGTTTGCGCGATTGTCGGCTCAGAAGGACTGGGGATTGACGTGGTATCAGGTGGCGAGCTGCATACGGCGCTTCAGGCCGGACTCAAGCCCGATACGATGTATTTTCACGGCAACAATAAGTCAGTGGAGGAGCTACAGCTAGCAGTAGAGGTGGGCTGCACAATTGTGGTAGACAACTGGCTGGAGCTAAAAACGCTGGTGGAATTAAGCTCAGCAAACGCCGAGCGCCCCGTGCGGATCATGCTGCGGCTCACCCCCGGCATTGAATGCCACACGCATGACTATATTCGTACCGGCCACCTCGACAGCAAGTTTGGCTTTGACCCAGAGCAGCTCGACGATCTGTTTCGCTATATCAGCCAGCAGCCCGAACTGAATTGCATTGGTCTCCACGCCCATATCGGCTCCCAGATTTTTGAGCTACAGCCGCATCAAGACTTAACGGGCGTGATGGTGCAGTGGCTCAAAAAAGCTGCCGCCTACGGCCTGCCTGTCACCGAACTCGATATTGGCGGCGGCTTGGGCATTCGCTACACCGAATCAGATGATCCGCCGAGCATTGAAGCCTGGGTGCAGGTGATCTGCCAGGGCATTATCGCCGCCTGCGAGCAGCAGCAGGTAACTTTGCCTAAGCTGATTGCTGAACCCGGACGCTCGCTGATTGGCTCGGCCTGCGTCACGGCCTACCGCGTCGGCAGCCAAAAAACCGTGCCGAATATTCGCACCTATATTACGGTCGATGGCGGCATGTCAGACAACCCGCGCCCGATCACCTACCAATCGGTCTACCGGGCGCTGATTGCCAATAAGATGAATGCGCCCCTGACCCAAACCGTGCGCGTCGCGGGCAAGCACTGCGAGTCAGGCGATGTGGTGATTCAGGAGGCCGAGCTGCCCGAAACCGCATCTGGCGATATCCTAGTCGTGATGGCAACCGGAGCCTACAACTACAGCATGGCCTCCAACTACAACCGGATTCCGCGTCCGGCGGCGGTGCTGGTGAATAATGGAGAAGCCAGCCTGATTTTGCAGCGCGAAACCTATCAAGACTTAATCCGTCAAGACTGTCTGCCCGAACGGCTGTTGCCTGCTGGCGGTTAGCCCTCAGATACTTTAGAAGCACCATCGCTTCGCCCTCGCAAGGTTCACCCAAATCGCTCACATGGGATCTCAGTTAACGCAATGGTTGATCAGCCTGGGTTGGAACTGGTCGTTGCTGCTCCGTGTGATCGATGTTGGGCTGGTGCTGCTGCTGGCCTACCTAATTTTGGTGATCATTGGCGAGCGGCGCACGCTTTGGATGGTGCGGGGGCTGATTGTGATGATGCTGGCTTCGGCGCTGAGCAGTGCGCTGGGGCTGCGGTTTCTCAGCTTTGTGCTAGAAAAGCTGGTGATTGGCGCGGCGGTGGCGCTGGCGCTGATCTTGCAGTCCGAGTTTCGGCGGCTACTAGAGCAGCTGGGGCGCGGCGAAATTTGGCAGCTGTTTCGGCCTGCGGCGGAGGCAGTTCCCAAGCCCGACAGCGTGATTGACGAAATTGTGGATGCGGTGAAGGAGCTGTCGCAGAATCGGACTGGGGCACTGCTAATTTTGGAAACCGATCGTCCGATTGACGAGCGCGATTTTTCAGTCCCCGGCGTGCGGCTGAATGCCGAAGTTTCTAAAGAGCTGCTGCAAACTATTTTTCAAACCACAACTTTGCTGCATGATGGAGCCGTACTGATTCGCGGCTCGCGGGTAATTGCAGCGGGCGTAATTTTGCCAATTTCTGAGCGCACGGCCTCGCGGCAGCTGGGCACGCGCCACCGAGCCGCAATGGGAATTACCGAGCGGGTCGAAAACTGCGCCTGCGTCGTTGTATCTGAAGAAACAGGCTCCATCTCGCTGGCCGAACAGGGTACACTACATCGACCGTTGACAAGTAACAAGCTGCGAGAAATGCTGAGAGAGCGGTTTTCGCCGTCGGTCGAGCGCGAGGCGGCTTTGGGGCGTCAGTTCGGCACGCGCACCCTCGCCTGGATTGCCCGCCTGTTCCAACCTAAACCATCGGCTCCACGGGAGAAAAAATGACAGTAGAAAAAATCACGGCCAATCCTGTCCTGCAACAGCTGCCCCCTGATCTGTTGCGCGAGAGGCTGCCTCGGCATGTGGCCGTGATTATGGATGGGAATGGCCGCTGGGCAAAGCAGCGGGGTCTGCCCCGAATTATGGGGCATAGGCGCGGCACCGATACGCTGAAAGATATTTTGCGCTGCTGCAAAGATTGGGGCATCCCGGCGCTGACGGCCTATGCGTTTTCGACTGAAAACTGGGGGCGACCGCTAGAAGAAGTTGATTTTTTAATGACGCTGTTTGAGCGGGTGGTGCGGCGCGAGCTGCGCGAAATGATGGAAGAAGATGTCCAGATCCGGTTTGTGGGGGATCTGGACGCATTGCCCAAGTCGCTGCATCTAGAAATAGACCGCGCCATGCAGCAGACCAGCCAAAACAAAAGCATCCAGTTTACCGTCGCCACCAACTACGGCGGACGGCAGGAGATTCTACATGCCTGTCGCGAAATTGCCGCCAAGGTGCAGCAGGGCTTGCTCAACCCGGAAGATATCGACGAAAGCCTGTTTGAGCATCATCTTTCCACCGCAGGCATCTGTGACCCGGATCTGATGATTCGCACCAGCGGCGAAATGCGGATCAGCAATTTTCTGCTCTGGCAGGTGGCCTACGCCGAACTGTATGTCACCGACACGCTCTGGCCAGACTTTGACCGCACCGAAATGCACCGGGCATTGGCCGCCTATCAGCAGCGCGAGCGCCGCTTTGGCAAAGTTTGAATTGACCTGAATTGCTGAACTCACGGCCCGCTAAACACCGCCTCATCTAGATCCTGACGGCTGAGCGAATATTTAAAAATGCGCTGTAAGTCGCGTCCATCTTCTGCTGCTCCAAAATATCGCACTAACAGCGAATCCACCTCTAGGCAGAGCTCGGCCTCCCAGCCCGCATCCTTGACCTGCCAGCAGTGCAGATTCGATGCGTCCTGCTGACAGCCTTTTGAGCGCAGCCATTCCTCAATTTCGGGCAGTGGATGATTATAGAGCGGCGTATCGGCGGAAGGTAACACCATGTAGTCTCGGTCATCCTGAATAACTGCCTCTATTTTAAGGCTAATGCTGAGCTAACGCTGACCCGCTAGATTAAGCCCCAGAACAGCGCTGAGCTCTGCGTCGGTGAGTGACTGCACCAGCACAATCGGCAGCAGCGGCTGGCTGATCTGCTCGACATAAGCCGCCGAGAGGTAGGGGCGATAGGCCGGATTGGCGGCCAGATGAGCTTCAAAAAAAGCGACGCCGAGCTGTTTCAAATAGTCTTGCGCCAATGTCGGATCTGGCCCGACAATTTCGGAGGGTAGGGAAATACTGTCGGGGACACCGGGCGGTACGTCAATGGTTGAAAAATGCGTGCCGCCTTGCAGTAAAACCAAACTGCGCTCGGTCGTGAGCCAAGTAAAAGGGCGGATCTGCTCTAGCAGCGCTGGGGCAATCGTGTCGGCGCTGCCGCTAATCAGCATCACGGGGACTCGGATGGCAGCAAAGTCATCGGCTCCTAGCAAGCTGCTGCCAATCGGGTTAATCGCAATAATCGCCTTGACTCGCGGATCGGCTAAATCGGGCAGCGGCTGCGGTAGCTCTTGGGCGCGGCATTGCAGCAGCAGCGACAGGTTGTAGCTGGGACGATTACAGTCTGAGGCCAGCTGCTGGAAGTTAATTTGCGCTCCGGCTAGCGCCAAGGCCGTGTAGCCGCCAAATGATTGTCCCACCACGCCCACCTGATTTAGATCAAAGCGCCCTTGCAGCTCTGGCGTTTGGTTCAGGCGAGTCAGTTC
>CASBQH010000163.1 GCA_949127695.1 Synechococcales cyanobacterium PMM_0073 | reverse complement strand
CTGCTATCACGCCCGCAAGCTGGCCGAACCCAGCAGCAGCGGGCAGTTGGCGGCTTCGGCGCGCCATTCGGCCAGCTTGCGGGCGTGATAGCAGGGCGCAGGCTGATCCTGCTTAAAGCTGTCGTCATGCTCCTCGTCCAGCACAATCAGCCCCAGATTGGCCAAGGGCGCAAAAATCGCCGAGCGCGTGCCAATCACCACCTGCGGCTTGGCCTCCAGCATCTGCCGCCAGGTGTCGTAGCGCTCCCCTGCCGAAAGACCGCTGTGATAAACCCGCACCCGCGCCCCAAATCTGGCGCGAAACCGATCGGTGAGCTGTGGCGTCAGGCCAATTTCTGGCACCAGCACTAAGGCCGAACGTCCCTGCTCCAGCAAAGGCGCAATCGCCTGCAAATAGACCTCAGTTTTGCCAGAGCCTGTGACGCCATGCAGCAGCACGGGTCGATAGCCCGTCAGTCCCCAGAGTGCTTGCAGCACTTCGGTTTGAGCCGGAGTGAGTGACTTGGGCTGATCGGGCGAGACGGGGTGGGCTTCTAGCCGCAGCATCTCGCGGGGTTGGATCACCAGGCAGCCTTTCTGCGCCAGCAGCTTTAGCACCGACGAACTCACCTGCGTAATTTGCAATAGCTCTTGCAGCCAGAGCTCGCCGCCGCGCCGCTTCAACAGATCTAAAATTTCCTGCTGGCGCGGACTCAGCTCCACGCCCTCTGCCCCAAGCAACAGCACCGACTGCCGCTGCTTGGGGCGCTGTGCGGTTGGCGTCGCCAGATAGCTTTCTACCCAGCCTTGCCGCAGCAGTTGCCGCAGCCCTGCCTGAGCGTTACGAACCTGCCTTTGCAAATGCTGCCAGGAATAGTCGCCCTGCTTTTGGGCTTGCAATAGCGCCAAAATTTGCTGAGCCGCCGGATGAGCCGCCGGATGAGCCGCCGGTTCAGGATCTGCCAAATTGGCCAGACGAATCCGCCGCTGCGAGCGTCCCAGCAGTCCCGGCGGCAGCGCCACCCGAATCACCTGCATCAGCGAAGTTCGGTAATAGAGCGCCACCTGAGCCAGCAGATCCCAATAGCCCGCCGGAAAAAAAGCCCGACTCACGACCTCGCTAACCGGACGAATGCTAGCAGGCGGCAAATCTGCGGGCGGCTGATCGAGCAGCCGAATCGCCACTGCCCCAATCTGTTGCGCCCCAAACGGCAGGCTCAAAATATCGCCCACCTGCACCTGCAAATCATCAGGCAGCGCGTAAGTATAGAGCCCCTGCGCTCCGGGACAATCTACCAACACTTCAACCCAGGCTGCTGCATAGCAAACCGATGATTCAGCCATCGCCAGCTGGCTGGGAGTGGAAACTAGGTCAGCAGAGTCGGTGGCAGGGACAGAGAGCAGGCGCATGGCGGAGAATGCGTGAAGTACATAAATACTATTATTGGCTAGTCTAGCCGAAGTTTTACGAGCTAAAACTTGAACAGGCTTTGAGGCAGAGGCTAGATAACGCTAGATATGGATTGACCTCAAGTAGTCTAATGCAGGATCTCCGCTTTCGCCACAAAGTCTCAAGGCCGCAGAATGCGGGAGATGTTGCCGCCTGAGTTGAAGCTACTTTGCATTTCTTTAGAATGTCAAACCTCAGCGTCAGGAATTTTGGCGTAGATGCCTACAGCAGCCTTGCAGCAGCCAGATCAGCGCCATTTGGGGCGTTTTGGGATCAGGAGGGCTAGACTACAAACTCTGAGCGATCGGGTTGAATCACTGGTTTTTTGCAAAAAACTTGGGGCTGGGACTTGTCATTATGCTAGAGCCTGCTATATTAGACTCACCTTAAGCCTAGTTCCTAGATTTAGGGTTGCTCCAAAGCAGGTCGGGCATTTGGTTTCGGGTGATATGAGTGCTGTTTTACAGTAATTTCTGCGACTAGGCAGAGCCAATTCAAATCACGCTTGAAATCAAACTGAACGATTCTGTAGCCCCCCGGCTGTAGGAGTAGATCTCGGTGCATGATCGTCATTCACTACATCTTTTTTGAGATGGGCTTGACATAGGCAGAAAGTCCTGTAGATTAGCCATTAGTTGAAATCTTGTACTGAGCAAATTAGATTTCGTTGGGCAGACAGTTCGTTGGGCAGACAGTTCGTTGGACAACCAGTTTATTAGGCGGTTCGTTGGCTGGATAAATTCGCTGGGCAATAGAGTTCGTTGGCTTGGTCGTATGGCGGTTGGGCGTTTTTGGCTAAACATCACGTTTAGCTAGTAGCCAGACAGCCCTATAGCAGTGAGCTAGCATCAGGTTCACGGTTATCTGTTCCATTCGTAAGTCCGTGAGTTTAAGAGTTCACAATCTGTTGACAAACAAATTAGGAGCCATTGCTGCGACCCATCACGCGGTTGAAGTTTTTGCTTATTTTGTTAGGTTGGCTGATTGATTGAGCGAACTAAAGCACTCTAGCTTGTCCAATCCAAACGAATATCCCATAGAGTCAGAAACATCTCAATTCAATTCATTTTCATTGTCGAAAGTTAATTGTCAAAGTCAGTCAGTGCAGGTATCGAGTGGACTTAGTCAGAACGCTAGAGCATCTTTACAAACGAGCTGTTTTATATCTTCAAAGAACTCTCTGCGTTCCTGGCTGATCTTTCTTGCATTCTTGGTTCATTCAGGCTTGGCTCATTTAGGCAGCATCATCCCACCGTAATTTAACTCGAACCCTAAGCAGACCATGAATAACTCCATTCTCGATTCCACCGATCCTTCACGGCTAGCTGTAGTCGCAGGTGATGACTATTTGGGAGAGTCGCCTACCGACGTGCAGTCGATGGATATCTCTCAGGCAGCTCGCACCGTAGTTGAGGGCAGCGAACTGGCTGACGCAATTGGCTTTGGCTCAGAGGAAGGTCTGGAAGATTTAATGGCAAGCCGTGCCTCTGGCTACCGCAAGACGATCACCGACGATGCGGTGGGCGCATTCTTCAAGGAAATGGCGCGTTACCCGCTGCTGAAGCCGGATGAAGAGGTGGAGTTAGCGCGTCGGGTGAAGTTTCTCAACGATATTGAAGAGATGAAGGCGGCAATGGCGCTGGAGCTAGAGCGCCCCGTCACCAAAGCTGATTTAGCCGCCAAGCTCGAACTCACCGAACGGCAGCTTGAGCATCGGCTCTACTTGAGTCGAGTCGCCAAGCGCAAAATGATTCGCTCCAATTTGCGGCTGGTGGTTTCAATTGCCAAGCGCTATCTCAACCGGGGCGTACCGTTTTTAGATTTGATTCAAGAAGGGGCACTCGGACTCAATCGCGCCACCGAAAAGTTTGATCCAGACAAGGGCTATAAGTTTTCGACCTATGCCTATTGGTGGATTCGCCAAGGCATTACCCGCACCATCGCCAACGACGCCCGCACGATTCGTCTGCCGATTCACATTGTTGAGAAACTTAACAAGCTAAAAAAAGCGCACCGCGAGCTGCGGAAAGATCTCAACCGCAACCCCACTGAGTCTGAGCTGGCCGCAGCGCTGGACATGACGCCTGAGCAGCTGCGAAACTTGCAGCAGGTGCGTCGTCGCTCGCTGTCGCTGAATCATCGTGTAGGCAAAGGCGAAGATACGGAGCTGATGGAGCTACTGGAAGACAGCAGCACCCAGTCGCCGGAAGCCAAAATGAGCGAGACGATGATGCAAAACGAGATCTACGCCGTGCTGGGCGAGGTCTTGACGGAGCGCGAACGCGATATCATTGCTCTGCGCTACGGCCTCACCACCGGCGAAACCCACACGCTAGAAGAAGTCGGCGGCATCTTTAATCTGTCGCGGGAGCGGGTGCGCCAGATCCAAACCAAGGCAATGCGGAAGCTGCGGCGTCCGCAGGTGGCATCACGACTAAAGAGCTGGCTGCGGTAATTCCTGTGACAAGTTCGCATCCCATTTCAATTCGTGCGGCAGTTCCCGCTGACGTATCGGCGCTGTTCGGCTTAATCAGGGCGCTGGCTGACTATGAGCAGCTAGCCCATGCGGTCACGGGCAGCGCTGAGGCGTTGGGAGAACATCTGTTTGGCGAGTCGGCCTGCATTCAGGCAATTGTGGCCGACTCGGCAGGGCAGGCTGTTGGCTTTGCGTTGTTTTTCGTCAACTACTCCACCTCAATGACGCAGCCCGGACTCTATCTCGAAGATCTGTTTGTGCTGCCAGAATACCGAGGCGGCGTGGGTAAAGCGCTGCTGTCACGGCTGGCGCAGATTGCCTTAGCGCAGGGCTGTGGCCGGCTAGAATGGAGCGTGCTGGACTGGAATGCGCCGGCGATTGGCTTTTATCAGCGGATTGGAGCAGAGGTAATTGAGAACGCCCGGATCTGCCGAGTGGCGGGTGTGGAGTTGTCTCAGCTCGCGGCTTTAAGTCAATCAGATCTACGACCGGGTACGGCTGCTGACATACCAGATATTTTGAGGTTAATCAAAGCGAATATTCAGCATGACGGCGGCTTAGAAAAGTTTACCGGAACTGAATCGACAATGGCTCAGCATCTGTTTGAGCAAGCCCACGCCGAGGTGGTTTTAGCAGAGCGAGCAGGCCAAATCGTCGGGCTGGCGCTCTATAACCTCACCTACTCAACGTTCTTGACCCAGCCCGGTCTGTTCGTTGAAGATCTGTTTGTGCAGCCCGAATACCGCAGTCAGGGCATTGGCACAGCGCTATTGAGCCATCTGGCGCAGCAGGTGACGGCACGCGGCTACGGCAGGCTGGAATGGGGGGTGCGCGTCTGGAACGAGCGCGCTGTCGCCTTTTATCAGCGGCTGGGCGCAACCGTGCTGCCCGACTGGCGGTTCTGTCAAATGTTTGAGCCGGAGATTACGGCGCTGGCTAATTTAACGAACTCGGCTTAAGCCTTTGGCTGACTCCAGTAAGCTAGAATATCTGCATCCATCCGTTTCGATTGGCAGTTCTATGACAGTCGCCCAATCATCCACCCTCTCGCTGCCAGATCATACCCAGCTTCCAGAGTCTGACGGGTCGTTTGTGAAAAATTTTCAGGAACATCCGCAGAGTCTGCTCTTGACTAGCTCTATCAGCCCAATTTTAGACAGGCTGCACCCGGACAGGCACTATGCAATTGGGCAAGACTGCGGCATCTACTGGCGATTAACTGATCCGCCGGAGCGAGGTGCAGCGGCTTCAGACTGGTTTTATGTACCAAACGTACCGCCGCTTTTGGAGGGCGAACGCCGCCGCTCTTATGTGCTGTGGAAAGAGATTATTGCGCCACTGATTGCAATTGAGTTTGTCTCAGGCGACGGAGCTGAAGAACATGACCGAACCTCGCCGCTGGCAGGCGATCAAAGCAAAGCTGGGAAGTTTTGGGTTTACGAGCAGGCGATTCGGATGCCCTTTTATGCAATCTACGAGGTAGAGAAAGCTGCGGTAGAACTCTACGAGCTAATTGGCAACCACTACCAGCAATGCCGCCCCAACGAGCGAGGAAATTATCCAATACCGCCGCTGGGAGTAGAGCTGGGCATCTGGCAAGGAGAGTATATGAATCAGCATCTACCTTGGCTACGCTGGTGGGATGATGCAGGCAACCTGCTGCCAACGGGAGAAGAACGAGCAGATACTGCCGAGCAGCGTGCCGAAACCGCTGAACAACGAGTCGAACGTTTGACGGCTCAGCTTAGAGCGATGGGAGTCGAGCCAGAAGCCTGAGCGGGCTTTGCGGAATACTGGGTTGGGATAGATCAAAAATCTATCCGGTAATGCTGCGGAGTGCGCCTTGGGTCATCGCTGCCAGCGCCTGCTCGTTGGCTTTGGGCAGATGGTAATATTTGCCGCCCGCATGTTTGGCGATTTCTTTGGCAAATCCGGTTGAGACGAACTTGTTTTCGGTATCGACGACCAAAAGCTGAAAGCCAGTTAGCCGAATCTTGCCAGCAATATCCAGCAGTTCGGCTTTGATATCTGGCTTTTCGTCCGCCTCCATGGGTTCACCCAGCGACCGCGCCAGCGGAATATTGCCGCGCCCGTCAGTGATCGCCACAATCACCACTTGGCCAATATCGCCCGACTGCTGCGCGTTCATCCCAACTCGCACCGCCTGCGTCAGGCCATGCGCCAAAGGCGATCCACCGCCGCAGGGCATCCGCTCAAGCCGCCGCTTGGCAGAGGTGATCGAGCGCGTCGGCGGCAGCAGCACCTCTGCCTGCTCGCCGCGAAACGGAATCAGCGCCACCTGATCGCGATTTTGGTAAGCCTCAGTCAGCAGCCGCATCACTGCCCCT
>CASBQH010000162.1 GCA_949127695.1 Synechococcales cyanobacterium PMM_0073 | reverse complement strand
GTTGAGCGGATGCTGTCACAGCCCACGCAATCTTTAATTTAGCCGACTGTATCCGGTAGATCTACGCAGGCCATTACGCAGCCCAAAACAGCAGATTTTGGGGTGAAGCAGCGAGTTTTTAGGGTAAAAACCCTACAAACTCACGCAGAATCACTTTGGCTTGCCAAAGCTCGCTAAATCGTCGAATTACAGCCCTGGATAAAATCAATCACCTGATGCATCGCGCCCGGTTTTGTCACCATTAGCACCGTAGAACCCGCTTCTAGTATGGTGCTGCCGTTTGGGATCACCAGATCTTCATGCGGATGCGCCTGATAGCCAATAATTAGCGCCCCGGTTGGGAAGCAGGGATCTTGAGCAATCTGCGCCAGACTGCGGTTGGCAATCTGCGAGGCGGCAGAAATCGGCAGCTTCAGCACCTCAATTTGATCCTGCTCAAAATGCATCACCGACTCAATCTGCGGATATTCAATCGCGTTGACCATTGTGGAGACGGCCAGATCAATCGTGCTAATTACCGAAGTTGCGCCTGCTATGCGGTAGGGTTCGGCAAAGTCGCGGTGACGCATCCGCACCAAAATCCGCGAGACGCCATAGTGCTTGGCCAGCGCCACCATCGCCAGATTCAGCGCGTCATTGTGCAAAACTGCCGCCAATGCCGTTGCCTTGCGGATGCCAGCCTGAAGCAGAATGTCGGTGCTAACGGCGCTGCCCTCAAAGGCCATCACGCCCATTTGCTCTCGCGCATATCGGCAGGCGGTGGGGTTGATGTCAATTACGGCTACCGTATGGCCTAGATCGACCAATTTCTGGGCTAAATTTAGTCCAATTAAGCCTGCACCGCCAATTAAGACATACATGATTTAAATTCTCCAGATCGCTGATTCTGGCTTTACTGTAGCGGCTGCAATCCCTGATAAAGTTGAGCCAGAACCCAAAGACCTTCCTAACTCCAGGCAAACTCTATGAAAGCACAGGTGTTTCGCGGCGTGAAGCAGCTCAGCTACGAAGAAGTTCCGGTTCCAGAACTCGCGGCAGATGAGGTCTTGGTGCAGGTGCAGGTGGTTGGGCTTTGCCAATCTGATATCAAAAAAATTCTCTACCCGCTCTACGAGCCGCCTCGGATCTTTGGGCATGAGACCGCAGGCAGCATTGCCGCAGTGGGGTCGGCGGTGAGCAACTGGCAGGAGGGCGAGCGCGTGGTGGTGCTGCATCACATTCCCTGTATGCATTGCAGCTACTGCCTGCATGAAAACTACTCAATGTGCGAGATTTACAAAAACATCACCACCACAGCAGGCTTTACGCCCAGTGGCGGCGGCTTTGCAGACTATGTGAAGGTGCCAGGGCATATTGTCCGCAACGGCGGCCTGATCCGCATCCCAGATGCGATCAGCTTTGAGCAGGCTAGCTTTGTTGAGCCGACCAACTGCTGTCTCAAGGCCGTCAAAAAAGCCCAAATTGCTCCCGGCCAAACTGTGCTAGTGACGGGCGCAGGGCCAATTGGGCTGATGTTTATCATGCTGGTCAAGTATTTTGGGGCGCGAGCGATTGCCACAGATCTGCTGCCCAGCCGGATTGACAAGGCGCTGAGCGTGGGGGCTGAAGCGGCCTTTGATGCCCGCGATCCTGACCTGGTCGCCAAAATCCAGGCGCTGACTGGCACTGGCGTTGATGTGACGCTGCTGGCCGTTCCTAGCCCCAAAGCTTTCTTTCAGGCGCTAGACTGCACGCGCAAGGGGGGCAAAATTCTGTTCTTTGCCGAATTCCCCGACGAGATCGAGATCCCAATCAACCCAAATATCCTCTACCGCCGCGAGATTGATCTAATTGGCAGCTACAGCTCCTCTTATCGGCTTCAAGCGCTCTCTGCCGAGATTGTGTTTAACCAGCGGATTGATGTCGATGCGCTAATTAGCGACCGCTATGCGCTGAAAGACCTCGCTGCTGCCGTTGAGCTGGCTGTATCTCCCCAGCCGGAGACATTCAAGATTTTGATTTATCCCTAAGCCTTATTGAATATATTAGAAATACATATATCAGCAATACTTAGAAACATCTTCCTGACAGTCATCGGCCAAATAGCTCAGCGCCCGAAACCGCAGCCCGACCAGCTGTTCGTAGAGGGGATTGATCTTGCACATGGGCGGAATATGTACCACCTTCTGGCCAAATAGCTTCACGTCGCGCTCAAACGGACATTGGGGCGGAATCATCTTACATAAGAATTTGGCCAGCCGGGGATCTTGCACATCCAGATGGTCAAGCCATTCCTGTACGGGCTTGAGCGGCTCCAGATGATGTGCTTCGGTTTGTTCAACCCCCGCAATGGTCGAGTCTGGGCGATAGTTAAGCGTGAGCCGCAGTGATTCCAGAATTTTGGGCTGTAGCCCCAGCGCGGTGCAAAACTGATGCAGCACCTCATCTTCGGGGTTGGAGTAGGTGCCGTCGGCAATGGCCATCATCACGGCTGTCCGCATAAAGTTTTCTGCCGCCTTGCTTTCTTGACCCAACACCGCAGCCAACGCCTCTGGCTGAACTGGCTCAATCTGCTGCGGGCTGTCTGGCAGCTCAGACTGAACCAAATCTGCCTGCATCAAATCGACAATTAGCGCCTGCTCTTCAGGATCATAGTGGCCATCTGCCCAGGCTACTGTCAATAGCCCTCTCAGCCAGACTGAAATCTGCTCGTCGCTATAGGGAAGTGTTTTGGCCATAGGTTCTCTTAGGGATTTTGAAGTTTAGCGATTCCTGCTGAGATCTAGTCTACCGCTGCCGATTCCTGGCCTCAAGCAGTCTGTCCAGAATCTTTTCAACTCAAATCCCACGCATCTGTCACGGTGATGGATGCATAGTAGAACAACAACAGAACCTGTTGGCGCTCACAGGATCGCATGAGAGTCTTAAGAAACGTAGCTGGATCGGTTTAGGGGGCGTTAATAGAATGGAGAAAGTTCTTAACCTGATCAAAATATGGCGTAACAGCCACGTAGACCGTTACGCCAATTATGCGCCAATCAGGTGAGTGATTAAGCGACCGGAGCGGGGAAGATAATATTGACGACTTGAGAGGCAAAGAACGCAAAGCCAATCCCACAAATTACCAGGCCAGCAGATTGCAGTTTGTGAGGCAGTTGATTCTCATTAGCTTGATTAAAAGCTTGATTAAAAACAATCGTTTTAGCAAGCCAAAATACGGCCAGTGATATAGCCAGTTGAATCACCGTAAAGCCCGCTAAATAAGCCAGGAGTGGCGTCATTTCAGCTCCGAAAATTGCCTCACCATAGGCATAGCCATGAAAAATCCCGGCTAGGGCTGAAAGTCCTGTCACTGCTGCAATATTCAGGCTGTTGTTGGTTGCCAGCAAAATCCCAAACAGCAAAACAGATCCAGAGACCAATAGCTCTATGCCGGGAATGCTCAGCTTTGTTAAGTGCAACCCTGTCCCCAACATTGCAGCCAGCACAAACGCGACTGGAATCAAAACGCCCTGCTTTTTAGTAGCCGCCAGTAGACCTACCGCAACGATAAACACAAAGTGGTCAATCCCAATCAGCGGGTGAGCGACTCCTGTGAGGAAGCCTTCCAAAAAATTGGCAGGCATTCTGCCGCCCATGGGATGGTGAGCTAAAGCCGGAGTGGCCGCTGAGAGCAGAGCCAGCAGTGTCACAATTAGCAATCCGGCCTGCTGAAAGATGTTTGGAAGAACGAATTTGAACAGCTTGAACTGATGCATCAATCTGTGCCTCGCAGATAGAGAGTTTAATGATCGGCGGGCATCCTGACTCAGAGCGCGACATCACGCTGATTACAGTTGCGGGACAGCGCCGGACTCGCACCGAACTTTCCCCGTTGCCTCTAGTGACTGCTCCTCACCAGAACCGATGGGCTGAGTATATCAAGCTTTCGTCACCGGATATCTTAAAGTTACCGGATATCATAGCCAAACAAATTGGGGTCAACCTCGCCCAGGTTCAAATCGGCTAGTCCATATTCTGCCCAGCGCCGCTCCACCATAGCGGCAGTATCGGGATCAGAGACTAGCATTTCTGCCCAGGGGCGATCGGTTTCGGGGTAAACTTTGGTGGTGGCGTCGATCCCCATTTTGCTGCCCAGCCCGCGCTTTTCGGTGGCAAAGTCCAGCGAGTCAAACGGGTTATCAGGCAAGATAAACACGTCGCGCGCTGGGTCAACTTTCGAGGTGATCGCCCAGACCACCTGACGCGGATCACGAATATTAATATCTTTATCTACGACGATCACAAACTTGGTATAAGAAAACTGCGGCAGGGCGCTCCAGAAGGCCAGCGCAGCGCGGCGGGCTTGGCCGGGATAGGCTTTGTCAATTGAGATCACTGCCGCCTTGTAGCTGAGCGCCTCCATTGGCAAGAAAAAATCGACAATTTCGGGCACCTGCTGCCGCAAAATTGGCGTGTAGATCCGGTTGAGGGCAATTGCCATCATCGCGTCTTCTTTAGGCGGGCGACCGCTGAAGGTAGTGAGGTAAACGGGTTTTTTGCGGTGGGTGATGCAGTTAAACCGAATCAATGGCGCTTGTTCGTTGACGCCGCCGTAGTAGCCCATATGGTCGCCTGCGGGGCCGTCAGTCCCGGTTTCGCCAGGAGTAATCGTCCCTTCCAGCACAAATTCGGCGTCAGCTGGCACCTCTAAATCCAGCGTTTTGCACTTGGCCAGCAGAATGCCAGAGCCGCCGTAAATTCCAGCAAACAGCCATTCGGAGAGATCGACGGGCAGGGGCGTGGCAGCCGCCAAAATCACCAGCGGATGGACGCCAATTGCCACCGCAACTTCCAGTTTCTGGCCGCGTTCGGCAGCTTTACGCAGGTGGCGGGTCGCGCCCCGCACCGAGAGCCACTGCACCGTCATGGTGTTTTTCGACTGGAGCTGGAGCCGATATACGCCAACGTTCACCGTCTTGTTTTCTGGATCTTTAGTGATCATTAGCCCCATTGTGATCACCTTGTCGGCATCGCCCGTATAGACGCGCAGCAAAGGCAGCTGAGTCAGATCTACTTGATCATCTTGCAAGACCACCTGCTGGCAAGGCGGCAAAAAGTCGCGCCCCGGCTTGGCCTTCACGACATCAAACAGCACTTTGCCCAACTCAATCGCCTGCGATACCTTTTTGGGCGGGCGCGGCTGATAGAGAATCGCCAGCTTTCTGCCCAAATCTTCTAACTCAACTACGTTCTCCATGCCCAGCCCCCAGCAGACGCGCTCCACCGTGCCCATGACGTTGACTGCGACTGGGTAGGGCGATCCCTTCACGTTTTCAAACAGCAGAGCGGAGCCGCCGCGTTGCAGCATCCGGTTGGCAATTTCAGCGATTTCTAGATTCGGGTCAACTGGGGCGCTGATCCGGCGGAGTTGGCCGCGTTGCTCAATCAGCTTCAGGTAGTCTTGCAGGTCTTTGGCCATGTTAAAGAAATGTAAAGCGCTGTTCTCATTATGCGGCTATTGTGCAGCTATTGCCGCTGCTGCGGGCAGCTGTCACGTCCGGTTGTCACGTCCGGCTGTCACGTCCGGCTGTCACGTCCGAAAGTGGCGAGTGAAAACTAGGCAGGCGCTCTATCCTATGAGGATGATTCTAGATGCCCAGACCTGCTACCGCGCTCTGCAAACCCGTGACCCGCGCTTTGACGGGCGGTTTTTCACGGCAGTTCGCACCACTCACATTTTCTGTCGGCCTATCTGTCCTGCCCGGACGCCGAAGTTTGAAAACTGTCAGTTTTTCAGCTCGGCGGCGGCAGCTCACAATGCGGGCTTTCGACCCTGTCTACGCTGTCGGCCAGAGCTGTCGCCGGATCTGCTCAGCCAGATTACGACGGCCTCTAGCGTCAATCGGGCGCTGCGGCTGATCAATCAGGGAGCGCTCGACCAGGGCAATGTCACCGAGCTGGCGAACCGACTGGGCATGGGCGATCGGCATCTGCGGCGGCTATTTGACCAGCATTTGGGCGTTTCGCCGCTGGCGGTGGCTCAAGCGCGGCGGATTCTGTTTGCCAAGCAGCTGATTAACCAGACGCAGATGCCCTTAACCGACGTGGCGCTGGCAGCGGGCTTCAACAGCATTCGCCGGTTTAACACAGCCATGCGCGACACCTATGCCAAATCGCCGAGTCAGCTGCGGTCGCAGGCCAAAATCGGCTTGCCTGAAATTCAGCTGCACCTGCCGTTTCACCCGCCTTATAACTGGGCGGCGGTGGTGGAGTGGCTGACGCCTCGGATCACGGCAGGCGTCGAGCAAATTAGCGCCACAGGCTACCGCCGCTCGATTCAGCTTGCAGGCGTTCAGGGCATTGTCGAGCTGCGTCCGGTGGCAGCGGCCAACTATTTGCTGGCTCAAATTCGCTTTCCCCAGTTGACCAGCCTCAGCCTGATTGTGGAACGGCTAAAGCAAATGTTTGATCTGAGCGCCAACACGAGTGAAATTGCTGCCCATCTCGGCGCTGATCCGCACCTGAAGCCGCTGGTCAACGCCCTGCCTGGACTGCGAGTGCCGGGGGCTTGGGATGGCTTCGAGCTGGCGGTGCGAACCGTTTTGGGGCAGCAGGTAAGCGTGGCTGCAGCCACCAAAATGGCGGGTCGGCTGGTGCAAACGCAGGGTGAGCCGCTAGAAGAGCCGCAAGATGGGCTAACGCATCTGTTTCCGTTGCCAACTGCCTTAGCCGATGCTGATCTGACCTCAATTGGCCTGACGCTTAACCGCAGCAGGGCGATCAATGCTTTGGCGGTTAAGTTTGCAGCAGAGCCGGATTTCTTCAGCCAGTTTGCTGATCTCGAAGCTGCGGTGCAGCAGCTGACTCAGCTGCCGGGAATTGGCGACTGGACAGCCCAATATATTGCCATGCGCGCCCTGCGAGAGCCAGATGCCTTTCCAACTAGCGATTTGGGATTGCTGCGCTCGATGGCGATGCTGGGCTATTCGCTGAAAAAGCCGGAGCTAGAGGCCGTTTCGCAGGCTTGGCGACCCTGGAGAGCCTATGCGGCGATGTATTTGTGGATGAATCTGAGCGGACTGCCATTAAACCAGGAGAAATCATGAAGCTATATCTTGAAAAGATTAATTCACCGATTGGCGAAATTCTGATCATTACAGATGAGCAAATGCTCTGCGGCATAGAGTTTGCAGGCTACGAAACCAGAACTGAGCAGTTTTTAAAGAAGCGATTTGGTGACTATCGTTTGAACGCAGTGCAGAACGAAACTGATATTCCCCAAAAGCTTCAGGCTTACTTAGAAGGTGACTATCACAGCCTTGACCAGATTCCGGTCAACACAGGCGGCACGGCCTTTCAGCAGCAGGTCTGGACGGCGCTACGCAGCATTCCAGCCGGAACGATAACCACCTACGGCGAGCTGGCCCGTCAGCTTGGCAAACCCGCAGCGGCTCGCGCCGTCGGAATCACCAACTCGCTGAATCCAATTTCAATTGTGCTGCCTTGCCATCGGGTGATTGGGGCAAATGGAGCGCTGACGGGCTACGCAGGCGGGCTAGAGCGTAAGCGTTGGCTGCTTCAGCATGAAGGCTGGCAACTCCCGACTGCTCCAGCGCTATTGACGCAACTGCCGCTGCTCGCTCTTGAAGCGAATATATTCTGACAAAAACGCCAGCGCCCCAGAGAACAAAATCAGCAGCACGCTCAGCGCATTAATATCGGGTTTGACGCCAGTTCTGACCCGGCTAAAGATTTCCATTGGCAGCGTGTTGGTTCCGCCGCCCGCCGTAAAGCTAGAAATCAGCAGGTCATCCATGCTCAGCACAAACGCTAACAGGTAGTTCTATTTCGTTGTGAGTTGCTACGATTTGACAGGTGAGAATTTTCTCGGTTTTGCCGCTGTCAGAGGACGAATTTCGCGAAATCACTCGATAAAATTGCGCCGCCTGCAATGCGATTACTAGCAATACGCCCTCACGGTTCATACGCCTCGCTACGGTGTGCTATCGCTACCACAAATACCAGAACCCTCTCAGCTTTTATCGAATAAATGACTCTGTAATCTCCGATGCGATAACGATAACACCCGGCGTAATCTCCTTGGAGTGCCTTGATGTTTGGGTGCGACTGAGGATTTTGTTCTAGCTGCTGCAAACATCGGGCAATTTTCTTCGCTAGCGCTTTGTCGGCATTGACATAAACC
>CASBQH010000161.1 GCA_949127695.1 Synechococcales cyanobacterium PMM_0073 | reverse complement strand
GTGGTGAGGAGGTCATCCTTGTGGGATTGCCGCATCTCAGCCCCGATGACCCGTTGGTCGAATCCGTATCCGAGCGTCTGAGCCAGCTTCCGGGCGGGGGCAAAGGCTTCTTGAGTTGTCATTTCGGCCAGCAGCGCCAGATCGTTTTTCTCCAGCCAGCGATAGTCGCCAATCACCTCAACGCCGCGATAGTTGCGATAGATGCCGCTGCCTTTACGGCCTTTGGCCGCTTGGGCAATGCCGTCGCTGCGAACCGTCTGCGCGCTGGCTGGCTGCTGGCCGCCTGAGACAAAAATATTGTAAAGCTCCAGCTCGCTGCCTTGATTGGGCAGCGTATTGCCGACCAGATAGGTTTCACCCGTTTGCCCCAGCCCCGGACGTTTGCGAATCACCTCATCGATTCGAGCTAGATTCAGGTGAATTGCCAATACGCCAATCTGCCGCTTACCTGAAAAAATCGGGCTAGCAAAGGTCATTCTGGGGCGACCGGAGAGCAGCGACAGGTAGAAGTTGGGATAAAACGGGCTGCCACTTTCTGGCAGATAGCTGTACTGCACCAGCGATTCATAAGTGCCGACGCTGGGCTGGCGCGTTGAGGCCAAAACTTTGCCGCCTTTGGTCAGCAGCAGAATTTCGTCAATGCTGGAATGATTATCGGCAATGGCTTTGAGCGATGCGGTGAGCTGGGCGGCGGCGGCGCGGTCGGCTTGCAGCACCAGCGGCGCTGGCTGCGTCACCTCCGGCATTCTAATCAGCGTATTCACCTCCTCTCGCTGATCTTCCACCCAGCGGTTCAGCTCGTCCTCTTTTAGATCGGCAGTCAGGTTCAGCTGCTTGATAATTGACTCTTCTAGTGCCGCTCTCGCCTGCCAAAACGCCACAAAGCAAATGCTGCTGACGGTGACAAACGACAAGAGCAGAAAATAGCCAACCATCTGTGCAATCAAGCTGTTCTTCCAGAGTTTCATGGCGCTCCCCGGTCAATCACTAGCCCTGATCCCATTCTGCAAAAATCTGCTGAATTCTGGCAATCGCCGCATCTACTGCCACCTCCGCAGTTTGGCCTTCGACTAATATGGCGTGAAGCGCCTGCCCCCAGATGTTTTCGGCCTGCACCTGCGAATAAGCCGGATTCAACAGATTATAAAAAGCGCGATTGGGACGCTGCGAAAACTGCCGCAGCGCTACAGCAATATGTGGGTCGGTGGTATCTTGCCAGAAGGGTTGCTTTAGCGCAGCGGGAATTGCGGGGACAGAGCGCCCTAAAGCCGCCTGTCCATAGGCAGAAAGCCGTTCAGGTTGAGTCAAATAGCTCAAGAAATCTTTGGCCGCCTGATGGTTTTTGCCTGCTTCAAATACCAGCGCTTGCTTGACCGATACCAGATAGTTCATCGGCGTACCGTCTGGCTTGTTGGGCAATTCGCGGGTGGCGAGCTGCTCTAGATAGAGCAGCCGATCATCTTGCTGAGAAGCTGGAATTGAGAGGCTGGGATTAACGGTCATCAGGCTATTGCGGTTCAGAAAATCGAGATTGTTGTCGGAATCCACCCAGTTCACGGCATCGGGCGGCACATCCTGATCTCGATAAAATTGACTCAGCCATTTCATGGCCGTGATCACAGACTGGCGCACCGCTGGTTCGCTCAGACGCAGATGCCCCTGCGGATCGACGGGGTGAATATTATAAGCTTCTAAAATTTGCTCAAATAGAAAATAGGTATCGCTGGCCTTAGTCGAAAGCGGCAGTCCTAGCCCATAGATGTTTTTATAGCTAGTTTGATTCTGCACCTGACGCGCTGCCTGTTGCCAAAACTTCCAGAATCCGTTCCAGTCATTGGGAATATCTGTATCTTTTAGACCTGTTTGATTCAGCAGATCTCGCCAATAGTGAACATGCATCGCCTGCATTTCAATCGGCACTCCGTAATATCCCTGCTTTTTATTTTTCTTATTGTATAAATAAGCAGATTTCAGCGCAATTGGACTGTACTTTTCCTGTACTGCTCCTACTAGATCTGAGAGTTCGACCAGCTTTCCTTCTCTTGCCCAGCGCGGTGCTAGCGTGTAGTCTGCACGATGGGCAAACAAAATATCTGGCGGATCCCCCCGCTCTAGGGCAATTATGGTCTGATTCAGGATATCATCCGCGCTCAGAAAAGATAGCTCTACGGGCGTTTGGCTCTGCTGCTTCCAGTCATTCACCACCTGCTGCAACGCCTGATCTTCGGCTGGATACAGCCCGCGATTCCAGTAGATCCGCAGCGGCGGGTTGACAGGACTCGCTTCTGGAGCAGGCGGATTGCAGGCAATCAGTGTAGCCAGCAGCAGCCCTAGCAGTCCGGCTAATAGCGGGCGCGAAAGTAAGGCGCGTAACCAGCGGCGAATAGCATAGCTCTGAAGCATAGAAACCCCTCTCAAGTGAGCGAATTCAGGAACCGTCTCGAAGCAACCGCCCATCTTCAAAATATTGTTTTTTGATAGGTTGATCATCATTCGTAGCATTTATTGAAGTCGAGATTGTAGCTGCTGCGTCAACTCCAGAATTTTGTCGCAGCGAAACTGATTGACCCATTCTCGCAGCACGGTCGCAGCCTGTCCATCTGCTGCCGAAAGCTGAGCCAATAGCTCCAGGATCTGCTGCTCGTCTGTACAGAGGGCAGCCTGATGCAGTTGGCTGATCCAGTTTAGATCGAGATGGCTCAGCCTTTCTGGCGCTACGGTTTCTGAGAGCAGGGCGGACTGAAGCGGTTCGGGCGGGTGATGGGCGGCTTTGGATAGCTCCAGCAGATGATTAATTAGCGTCAGCAGGTGATCGGCATTTTGATGAATAATTTTCAGATGCTCTTGCTGGGTTGCCTGCAAGCTTGAATCGCGCTCTAGCCGCTGCGTAAAGCCTAAGATGGCGTGCAGCGGCGTTCGTAGCTCGTGGCTGAGATGGGCAATCAGCACCGCAGCGCTATGCGACTCTTGCTGAAACGCCTGCCAAGCTGCCGCCTGACTGCTGATCAAAAACTGATAGTCTAGATCGCTGAGCCGATGCGTCATCGCCCAACGCTGTGCCACCTGCAAGGCTTCTCCGCGCAGCAGAGAGTCGGCCTCCGTCCGCTCAGAATCCAGCCAGCGCTGCAAATCTGCGGCATAAGGGCGGCGGGCGGCGAGCTGCTGCTCCACCCAGTCTAAGCTGAAGACTTCCCGGTAAATCCGATTGGCGACCTGAAGCTTGCCCTGCCGTCGCGTCACCAGGCCGCTCAGCAGCAGCGGCAGCGCCAACGGCTCATCCGCTCCCACTTCTGCTCCTTGCAAAATGCTCTGATACAGCTCCAACAAGCCCTGCGGCTGCAACAGCCTGTCGCGGATTGTCTTCAGATGTTCGGGCTGATCTTGAACTTCCCACTGGTCGATCAGATGCGAGCGCACCAGCTTCTCAATCGCCAGAACAGGCAGGCTGTAGTAGAAGTTGATCAAATGCGGATTGGCAATCGGCAGCGCTTGATCCAGCTGGTAGCTGTCTGCTGAGTCTCGGCTCTGTTCATGCTCCTGCCCTCGCTCTGCGACAATCCGGCAGAGTTTTTGGGTCAAAAACGGCTGTCCGCCCGTCCAGTCGAGAATTTCTTTGAGTACAGTCTGCGGATGACTCACCGCTCCATCCAGGCCGTCAATCAGCGGCTGCACTTCTGCGAGCCGGAAGCCCTGCAAATCAATGGCTCGACCAATATTAAACGGCGTTAAGGCCGGATCGCGGATTAAATCGCTGGGCGTGGTGACACCAAACAGCGCCCAGCCCAACCGCTCGTAGTCGGGATTTTCGGCACGCTGGTTGTAGCAGTAGCGAATCAGCGCAAAAAAGTCATCAGCCGCAAAATCAAGGCTGAGCAGGCTGTCGATTTCATCGAGAAAAATAAACAGCCTTTCCCCCGGAATTCGCTTTAGCAGTTGTTCAATCATCTGACTCAGCCGCTGCACCAGCGACAGTTCCGCACAGTTGCGCCAGTCTGTAAAATCAAACTGATCCAGTAAGTCAAACCCGCGCAGCAGATCGACCAGAATGCCCAGATACCATTGCTCTGGCGTGATCATTTTGCTGCCAATCCGCGCTAGATCAACCGAGGTGCAGCGCATTCCGGCCTGCTGGAGTCGCTGCTTGGTGCGTAGCCGCAGACTCGATTTTCCCATCTGCCGCGAGTTAAATACATAGCAGAGTTCTCCCTGTACCAGCGCCTTATATAGCTCAGCATCCGCCTGTCGTTCCACATAGCTAAGCGCGTTCAGCTTCAGGCTGCCGCCAACTTGGTATTCATATCTCGGCATCAGCATATTGCTAGTCCTCTCCTAGCTGTTCTTGAAAGTAGAGACGATATAATTCACAGCCCGGATGAATCTTCTCAGCCTGTAATTTCACCAAGCCGAGGCTTTCCAGCCTGTATAGCTCAACGGCTTCAAGCGCTGCGCCGCCGCCCAACACCTGCCGGAATGCAGCTGCCAGTTCAGGCTGATTTTGCAGATGATTCCAATGCTGCCGCAAATGTTCGCTATAGATACCCGCCGGGGTTGGCGCAGCCTGCAAGAGCTGCTCTAGGGTCAGCTCATGCTGGGCCAAATGGTAAAGTGCCAGCCTGATGCGATAGGGATGCCCGCCAATCATCTGAAGCAAAGGCGTGAGTTTGCCCATACCTGCCTCGCCGCTTGCCCAGTCTAGGCCATGCCATAGTGCCAGCGCTTGCACTTGCGCCAGCGTGAATTCGGGCAGGGTGATGGGTAAGCCAACGTTAAACGGCGACTGATTCAGGTTTAGCGGAATATAAACTTCCGTAGCATGTACCACCACTAACCGCAGCTTTTGCCAGACCTCATATTCAGAAGCATCTTCATACCAAGAGCGCAGCAGCGGCAGAAAATCTGCGGCCAGATCGGGATATTCAAACAGCCGATTCACGTCATCAAAGGCCAGCACCAATGCCTCAACGGTCGGGAGCAGGTAGCGCTGAAAGTAGATCGTGCAGCTCATTTTACTGCCGATTTCTGCGTTCCAATAGTCATCCAGCGCTGGAGCGAGATTGAGCTGTTGCGCCACATTCGCACAGAGCCAGCGCAAGAACCTATCCAGCGAGCTGAATACATCTCGGTCGGCTCTTTGCAGATTTAGCGTTGCGGTTTGCAGGTTCTGCTGTTTGGCATGGGCTAAAATCCGGTGCATCAACGACGATTTGCCCATCTGTCGGGGTGCCTTGATCCGAATCAAGCTGCCCGCCTTGCAGACTTCTTGAACTGCCCGCCTTTCAAGCGGCGGACGCTCAATATAAAAGGGGGAACCCAGCGCCACAACGCCGCTAGGAAACTCTAGTCGAGCGGCAGGGTGAATCATTGGGCTATGAGATTGATAGTCAGATCGATAGCCCTCTAGTGACTGCCGGATCTGCTCTTGCTGATAGCGCCTGAACACCACATGCATATTCTTTTTGGTGACTTTTTCGCCCAATGCTTTCGAGAGCATCAGCCAGAGCTGCGAACCCACATCCCGGACGTAGCTAGTGTCATAGCTCATTCCCATTGCAATCTCATCATAGCCCTGCCCTGCCCAAGCTTGACAAAACACCGTCTGCTGCAAGTCGCTCAGAGACTTCGGCTGAATTAGCGATTCCAGGACGATCAGCGCTTCATCGGGGGTCATGGCTTGTGAGCTATCAGAGTCAGTGCCTGCTGCCCTCAATTCTACCGCCATTGCTTGACGCCAAGACATGCTGCCTCCTGATTCATCACAACTGCAACCGCTCTTAACTTATGCTGGAACGCGCCTTTTGTCTGTAAGAAACTGTCAGAAAAAGTTGGATCTGTTGGCTCTGCCGCGCCTGAAACGGTTGAAAACAAACAGCAGGATGTCCGATCAATATTTCATCTAGGTTCCGGCATTTTCTGACTTTTTCGGACTGACATCGCAATCCGGGTTGCCTATTCTAAACCTATGAAGTAGAAACTCTTGGGGCGCTGATATTCAGCCATGAGTCAGCGCCTTTCCTTTTAATACTTCGGCCAATCTATTTAACACTTCGGCCAATCTATGCTCACTTCTTTTGGATTGTTCCTTATGTCAGTCTCTCAAACGCTGTCGATTCAACCGTCAGATCTGCCCCCTGCCAACGCGCCTGCTCTAATTCAGGCTGATCTCTATTTTGATCAAGCGGGGTCAACACCAGTCACAGACCGAGCCTTTCGTCAATTCCTGAATACTGAAATCACCTCGCGCTTTCCAAATGGTCTCACTCTCCATAATGCAACTGGCCAAACCGATCAAAAAGCTGTATCTCTGGTTTTTGAAAATATACCAGAGAATCAGGCCGCACTTACGGCACTCGTTCCAGCCTACCAGCAAAAATTTCAGGCGACGGCGCGGCAGGTGGTGAATGAAGACCTGGCGATTGGCTTTGGCACAGGCGAAGACTTAATCCAGAATGACCCAACACCTGAGCTGATTCAGGTTGATTTATACTTTGGTCGCAATATTGGCACCACAGGTCGCGTCACAGAGCAGCAGTTTCAGC
>CASBQH010000160.1 GCA_949127695.1 Synechococcales cyanobacterium PMM_0073 | reverse complement strand
CTGCCATGCAGGCTCAGTTTGAGATGGAGCAAATGAAAACCCAGCTTGCCGCGCTGCAATCAGCTCAGGCGGCGGCAGTACCAGCGGCGGCAGTAATACCAGCGGCGGCGGCTCCAGCCCCAGCAGCGCCAGCCCAGCCCGATCTGTTAGCGCAGCTCACCCAGCTCTCACAGCTCAAAGATGCGGGGGCACTTTCGGAAGCAGAGTTTCAGCTCGCGAAAGCCAAGCTCTTGAACTAGAGCATTTCAGCAAGAAACCTTAAGGAGAAAATACAATGGCTGCTGAGCAAAAGCGCGGCACTCTGGTGATTATTGGCGGCGCAGAAGATCGCGAGGGCGACTGCACTGTGCTGCGAGAATTTATCCGCTGCTCTGGCGGCATGAAGGCTCGGATCGCCGTGATGACTGCCGCCACGGGTCATCCCCAAGCAGTCGGGAATGACTATATCAAGATTTTTAAGCGGTTGGGAGCAGAATCTGTCGATCTGGTGCATACGCCCAGCCGTCAGGATTCAGAATGCGATGTTGCGATTGGTATCATTGAGCAAGCGACCGGCATTTTCTTTACCGGCGGCGACCAGTCGCGGATTGTCGATTTTATTAAGGGTTCACCGCTCTGCGATGCGATTCGCAAACAGCATGAGGCCGGAACTGTCGTAGGCGGCACGAGTGCGGGCGCAGCAATGATGCCTGATCAAATGATTGTGGGCGGCGCTTCGGTTTCCAATCCCAGCATTGATGCGGTCAGCATGGGGCCAGGAATGGGCTTTTTGCCCGGTATTGTCATCGACCAGCATTTTGCCCAACGCGGACGGTTAGGGCGGCTGCTGGCGGCGCTGGTGCTGGAGCCAGCGGTGTTGGGCTTGGGGATTGACGAAGATACGGCGATTATTGTCAATGGCGACGAGTTTAAGGTGGTGGGACGAGGCGGCATTACGGTGGCGGATGAATCGACCGCGACGCATAACAACCTGGAAGGCTTGCTGAAAGATGAGGCGATTGCGATCTGCGGTGTGAAGCTGCATATTTTGCCGCATGGCTATCGGTTTAATTTATCCACAAGAGAACCGCTGCTGTAACCTCAATGACTGACTGAGGAAATACCGATGATTACGCGCTCGCTAGAAATTAGAATCAGCAACAATTTCATTAAATCTGGAGTTGTTGCTTTGAGCTGAAATTATTAATGGGTCAACTAAATTAGGTATAGCCCATGTATGTTGGGCGACATGTAAAATCACGCATTTGTTTGTAAATTAGCTCTATCGCTTAACCATAGTTAGTCCTCTCGTTAAAGCAAGAGCTAAGATCCATGAAATTCTCTGCATATCGCCTGCTCGGTTCCCTGACAGTTCTCGCAGCTGCCGCCAGCCTGACCGCCTGTTTTGGTAATTCAGACCCAGCCGACCGACCGCAGACCAGCGTAGAGCTGAAGCTGCCGTTTAATAACACCATTAGCGCCACGGGTGCAGGGGCATCCTTTCCGGCTCCGCTATATCAGGGCTGGTTTCGCAACCTCAACACCAAAGTGCCGCAGATGCAGTTTAACTACCAGTCTACGGGCAGCGGTGCTGGAATTGAACGCTTTACCAGCAGCATTGTGGATTTTGGCGCGAGCGACATCGCCATGACCGATGAGCAGATGGCCAAGGTAGAGAGAGGAGTGCTTTTGCTGCCCATGACGGCAGGCAGCATTGTCATGGCTTACAACCTGCCAGATGTGAAAGAGCTGAAGCTGCCCCGCACCGTCTATGTCGATATTTTTCAGGGCAACATCACCAACTGGAATGATCCGAAGATTGCCGCAGCGAATCCTGGCATAACGCTGCCTGATCAAAAAATTACGGTGGTTCACCGCTCGGACGGCAGCGGCACCACCGCCGTATTCACCAGCCACCTCAGCGAAATTAGCCCGCAGTGGAAGCAAGCAATTGGCACAGCAACTACCGTCCAGTGGCCGAGCGGCGCTGGCAAAACCTTCCTGGGCGCACGCGGCAACGAAGGCGTCACGGCATTGATCTCCCAGACGCCTGGATCAATCGGCTACTTGGAATATGGCTTTGCCACTAAGTCTAATTTGAGCATTGCTAGCCTGGAAAACAAAGCTGGGAAGTTTATCACGCCCAGCAGCGAATCTGGAGCGGCAGCGCTGTCTCAGGTCGAACTCCCCGACAACCTGCGGGTATTCGTCACCGATCCGCCGGGAGATGACTCCTACCCCATCGTCACCTACACCTGGATGATGCTCTATAAAAAATATGACGATCCGAACAAGGCGATCGCCATGGAGGCTATGATTCAGTATGGATTAACCGACGGGCAAAAACAGGCTGGGCCAATTGGCTATATTGAGCTGCCGCCCAACGTGGTCAAACGGGTGGCTGCCGCTGCCGACGAAATCACGCCTGACTTTACAATCAACCTGGGGCAGTAGTTTAATCCGCAATCTAATCTGCTTGTTCTAGCTCTAGGAATTCTACTGTAATTCCACTATAGTGATTAGCATTCTCTCCAAAACTCCCTTCCCATGTTTGACTTCCTGAAGCCCGATGTCGCCTTCAATCCATCTCCGAAACAGGTCGCCCATTCGTTTCGCTGGCTGGGCTGGGGCGGCTTCTGGTTGCAGTCTTTTCTAGGGTTTATTCCAATTTTGGTGGTGCTGACGACGGTGTTTTCCAGAGCTGGAAACCAAGCTAGCATTTTGTCATTGGGGATTGCGCTGGCCATCCTCTGCCTGCTGGCGCTCTGCCTCAGCATTTACTGGTGCTATCGCTACACCAAAATTGCCAGAAGGCTAGAAAACCCCGACCGGCGACCCGCCAAGGCCGAAATTAAGCGAGATCTGAAGCTGGGTCTGTTGATCAACCTGGGCATTATGGTCATTGCCGTATCGATTGCGCTGGCGCGGGTGGCGCAACTCACCATCAGAATGCTGACGCTGCCCCAAGGCTCGACGGTGGTGGCTCCGACTCAGGTGGGCACGATGCTGACGCAGGGGGCAATCGTGACGCCCTCCAACATGATTGCGATTCAAGCCATGGTCAGCGCCATTGCAGCTGGCTTAATCGGCACAATTGTCTCGCTGCTGCTGATTTACTACGTGGGACAACATCGTAATCAGAGTGATTTCTAAGCAATAATTGCCTCTAAGATGACAACGTAGACTGAACCCGGAGAGTGAAATAGATGGCTGACCCATTACTCAATCAGCTTGATGATCTGATTGGCGGCTCATTTTCTCTCGATCAGTCAGCCTTCCAGACCGCTGTTGATCTGCCAGCAGGGCAGACTGCGGCGCTCTTAGTGGTTTTAACCGCCGGACTCTCGCTGGCGGTTGGCCAGAGCATTATTCTATTTATCAATCAGGTGCAGCCGCTGCGGTTTGTCTTCAGCCTGCTGCTGAATGCGGTACTGTTTACCTGCGGTTTTTTGTTTCTGGTCTTTAGCACCTGGCTCATTGGCTGGATTCCGGGATTAGTGCATGTACCCTGGCGCGATCTGGTCACGGCTTTGGGTTTAGGCTACGCCCCGCTGGGATTCAGCTTCTTGGCGGCCTTGCCCTATTTGGGCGTCCCTATTTTTAACTTGCTGTCAGTCTGGCATTTGCTGGCTATGGTGGTTGGATTTAGCGCCATTGCCAATGTGAGCGGTGCCGATGCGTTTGTGCATGTGGCCTTTGGCTGGGTGATGCTGCGGCTCTTAGAAGGAACTGTCGGACAGCCGATTGCTCAGCTAGGGCGCGGCTTAGCGCAGCGGGTAGCGGGCGTTGACCTGGCAAACAACCGCTCTGAGCTGAAGGAAAAGGTGCGCTCAGGTCCCGAAAAAGCCGCCGTAGCCTCGCCCGCTCAGCAGGCAGCTCAGGCAGCAGCCTTTCAGCCAGAATCTGCTGTCCCTGCTTCATTTCAACTCTCGACTGGCGCAGCTACCGGTGTCGCCGCCCTGCAAATGCCCAACAGCGAGGTGGACCTTGGCGCAGCCGTAGCCCATCGCGTCCAGCGCATTCCTCAGGTAATCCAGCTGGGGGCGATTTTGCTGGGCATGGTGCTGCTATTTGCGCTAGTGGCAGTGCTGCTCCGCCCGGTGCGGGACAGCCTATTTGGCTGGCACGAAAACCTGCCGCGACTGGTGCGCTGGACATTTGATCTCATCTGGATTGGACTCGTTTCGCTAATCTTTGCCGGACTCTTAGCGCCGCTGGAAACCTTGGGCTGGTGGGCAGGCTGGTATGGCGAGGATCTGGAAACTCAAGAGGCCGAGCTGCTGCTCGCACCCAGCCAGCCGGAGACTCGCGAACAGCCCTCGCGCTACGTGATCTATGTAGATGGCGTGGGGCAGTCGGGCGAAGCCTACACGCCGGACGTAGAGGAGTTCATCGAAGCGCTCCAGGTCGTTTTGCCGTCTGATATGACGCTGGTGCAGGGGCTGATGATGTATTCGGTTCGCAATCAGGCGTTGAACCAAGATCGCCCGCTGGCTTGGCTGTGGCGACTGGCAGATCGAATGCGCTGGCAAAACCCGATGGCGCTGCTGGGGCTGCTGGTCAATATCCGCAACGCCTGGATTGTGGCGCTCTCTGCCGACAAGCGCTACGGCCCGCTCTACAATCAGGGGATTGCCCAAGTGCTCTACAACGGGCTAATCCGACAGGGCTATCAGCCTCAGAGCGGCGTGCCGCTGACGCTGGTGGGCTACAGCGGCGGGGCGCAGATGTCGGTTGCGGCCACGCCTTATTTAAAGCGGGCGCTGGGCAGCGAGATCGAGGTGATTTCGCTGGGTGGCGTCATGAGCGCCAACGTCAATTTTTTGAAGCTGTCGCATCTCTACCATTTGGTCGGCGATAAAGACAGCGTGGCCAAACTGGGGCCGCTGCTGTTTGCGGGTCGCCGCAAGTGGTTTCCGCTCTCTTACTGGAACCGCGCCAAGCGCAAGGGCAAAATTAGCCAAATTTCGCTAGGGCCGATGGGGCATCAGGTGCCCGGTGGCATCATGGATCCAAACGCCTACCTGCCAGAAGGCGAGAGCCACTTGCAGCATACAATTGGCCTGGTGCTCTCAATCTTAAAGGGGCAGCTATTGGTGGCTCTGCCGCAGCGTACCAAGCAGATCAGCAACTACGAGCATTATCAGCAGGCCGACTTTAACCACTACAGCTACTACCCGCTCGATCAAACCGTTGACCCGCAGCTCTATCGCCCGATTGCCCCCTGGATGGGTCGGCTGATCTTGCCCCAGCCTGAGGAGCGTCAGCAGCTGCGCGGCGTCTGGTTTGAGGTGCATCATGCCGAACCCGACTATGAGGCGCTGGTGGGGCAGCGGGTGATACTGCGCTGGGTGAATGAGCCGACCGTCAAAAACCTGGTGCGAGCCGTTACCCATGACGTGCATTTCAGCGTGGATGCCACCTATTCCAGCCAGTATGGCGGCACGATTCACCCAGTCCGGCTCAACCACTGGCAGCAGGTCGGCCCGCTAGAATCGCTGGCAGGCTCGCATCCGGTCGATGACCTGATTGTGATGTTGACGGGGAGAGTGGCGCTAGAGACAGAAAACGGCTGCCCTGTGCTGCGAATTGCCGTTCAGCCAGTGGAGGTAACGGGGCGCTACTATGGCCTGGTGCGGTTTGAAGCGCCAGTGGCTGGCACCGACCGCTTCCGGGTGAGTCATTTTAACGCCGCCAGCCGCCAGTTTGACGGCGCGGAAGAAACGCTGCGCCTGCCGCAAGTGCTGACCTCGCAGAGCTATGGCAGCTATCCTTCTACCACCAACGGCCTGGAGCAAATGCCCCTGAACGAAGCGGGCTGGTACATCTATGGTGCAAAAGATGCCAACGGTCTGTTTGTAGTGCGCGCTCTGGGGCCGCGTTCGCTGTTTCGGCTTCAGCCTGATCGGGTGGTGTTTGGCAATAAGCCTGCCTATCGCTATATTCGGCGCGAGTCTTGGGCAGATATTGTGGCGCAGAAAGGCAAGCTCTCCTCGGTGCTCTGCGTCGCCAATCCGCAGATTACCCAGAACCAAGCCGCAATTGATGACTGGCGGGTGGGCGACCGGGCGCTGCTGCTGCATGTGTACGGCGGCATTGGCGGCAACAACCGAGAGCCTGCGGCCAAAACGCCGATCTTTTTTGGTCATTTCTCCTTTGGCATGGCCACCGTCATCCACGACCCAATCAGCGATGAGCGCCGGTTTGAAATCCAGTATTACCAGGTCTATACCCACAATACCGACGGCCTAACTGCCGGAACGCTGCACTGGTCGCGCTATATGGGCGATCGGCAGATGGGCTGGCTGGGCGTGCGTCCGGTCTGCGATATTTTGATTAAGTTTGAGCCATTTACCGGCAGCTTTGACATTAACGGGGTGCAGCGTTCGCCGCTGAGCGGCATGGTGAGCCAGCTTGAGGCCATGACGGCTCGCTACCGAACCGGCGACGGCACGGGAGCCACCTACGTCGGGCCCGCTAACAACTGCGCGCAAGACTCCAATCAAGCTCTGTTTGCCAGCCTGCGCTCGCTGTTTCAGGCGATTGAGGCCAACCAAGCAACACTGCAATCCTGGCTGGCAGAAAACCCAGCTCATACTCAGAGCTATCAACAGCTGCTGGGACTGCAAGCCAAGCTCTATCGCAAGCTCCAGCCCTTGGGTTCGCCCCGCGCCGACTGGGAAACCAACGAGTTTAACCTGGGCACAACCCTAGAAGACGACCCGCTTCGCAACCTCTGGACGGGGCTGGGCAGCTGGCGGACGCTTTTGCCCCGCAAGTCGAGCGATGTCGTCGTGCAGGCTTTCTTAGAATATGGAGCCTCGGTCTGGGTGCTGCGAACCAACCAGCTGGGTGGCCAAGACCCCGATATTGAACCGATTGCTCCCATGACGCTCTAGCCCTTTAGCAACACCCTAAATCCCCTTGCCGCCCTCTTCCCCGCTCTGGCAAATGTTGAATAACTCCGCTTTGCTCCGCTACATTCTGCTGTTTGCCTGCGGCTGGATCACCGTGCTGCTGATTACCTACTTCTACAGCACGATTGCTCTATTTGCAGTCGCCGGAATTTTTGCCGCCCTGCTCAACTATCCGGTAATCTGGCTGTCGCGCTATCTTCCCAGAGGCTGGGCGATTGCGATTAGCTTTTTGGTGGCGGCGGCGTTCCTGCTGGGGCTAGTCACATTTATTGGCCTCGAAGCGCTGAACCAAGGACAGGGGCTTTCCGGCAGGCTGCAAGAGAGCCTGAGACAGCCAGATCTGCCGTTTCAAGATCTGCTCAACCAGGTTGAGCTGAGCAAGGTGATTGAAGCTCTGCAAACGGGCTTGCTCTCTGGCTTGGGCATTCTGCGAAGCCTGTTTTCAGGACTGTTTATTGGCATGTTTGGGGCGGTGATCTGTCTGTATATGCTGATTGATGGCGACAAGCTTTGGCAGGGGTTTCTCAAGCGTCTGCCCGCTGCTTCCCGCGAGCGGTTTGCCATCACGTTTCGGCAGAGCTTTTTGGGCTTCATTCGCGGACAGATGCTGCTGATGCTGTTTTTGTCGGGCAGCACGCTGCTGATTTTTCCGTTTTTGGGCGTCAACTACGCGCTGCTGCTGGCCATTATTGTCGGCTTAATTGACGCAATTCCGGGCATTGGTGCCACGCTGGGCGTCGCGGTGGTCAGCCTGATGGTGCTGGCCTCTCAGGGCGGAGCGGTGGCGCTGCGCGTGGTGATTGTCTGCATTATTTTGGTGCAGATTCAGGATAACTACGTGCGGCCTAAAGTCATGGGTGATGCCTTAGAGTTAAACCCCGTCCTGCTGTTTTTGGCGCTGTTTATTGGCGAGCGGGTGGCGGGACTGCTAGGTATTTTTCTCTCAATTCCAATTGCCGGGATGATTGCTGCCTGGATGAACTCACTGGAGGCAGAGCGAGAGTTAAAGTCTGCGCCAGCGCTAGAGCCAGAGCCCACCCTTGAGCAACCGGCGCAGGTTGAATAGTGGCTGTTTTGAGGCCAATCATGGGGCAGGTTTTGGCAAAATTTAGCAGATCTAGCCGCAGAATTCTGCTCTATGGCCTCGTTGGCTTCTGCCTCAGCCTGGGCATTAGTTTGAGCCTAAACCTATCGCCCGCGCTAGGACAGATCCCATTCTTACCCAATCCAACCGGAGTGCCGCCCCTGCCTACGAACGTCGAGCGGCGCGGCACGCTGGAAGCCACTGGCATTCGGCTAGACGGCAGAGAGCTATTTCGGATCGCCTCGCCCGCTGTGTTTAACCGAGCCGAGCCCGGTGTGCAAATTCCGGTCGAAATTCGCGCCAAACAGATCGAAGCCAATCTGGAGCAGCTGGTGCTGGGCGATGAGCTGTCAGAGACCACAATGCTGGATCCAAAAACGCTGGAGGTTTCAGTTGAGCGGCTGAACGGTCAGCCCGTGCTGTTTGCTCGAGATGAAGAGCTAGCCGAAGCCAGAGTGCTGCTCACCGTCACCAATCCAGACGCGCAGTACTACGGCATTGGCCAAGATCAGCTGGCCAGCCGCTGGCGGCAGATTTTGGAAGATAGCCTACGCGAAGCCCTGAAGCTGCGCCAGCCCGAAGCGCTAAGGCAGCAAATCGCGCAGGTGGTTAAGGTGGCCATTGCAGTGTTGCTATTAATGCCGCTCTTGATCGGGATCTGGACATTTTGGGGAAGACGCAGCCAGCGGCTTCAGCAGCAGCTTGCCGCAGAACTGGCTGCTGTTCCGGCTGAGGCCGAGAGCGAGGATAGCCCTCCCGCGCCTTCGTCGCTCTGGCACGAGCTGCGGGATTATTTAGGGCTACAGCGCCGACTGCATCTCGCTCGCTTTCTGCGCTGGCTCACCTTTTGGGTCATTGGCTTGGTCTGGATGACTGGGCTGGCCTATGGGCTGAATAGCTTTCCCCAGACGCGCCAGTTTGCTCGCCAGGTGATTGTAATTCCGATCGTGGTTTTGATCGCCTGGTTTGTCACCGGGTTAATCAATCGGCTCACCGATTTGGGAATTGATCGGTATATTGAAAGCCGCGAACGCGATAAGTCGCTGACTGCCGCCAACTGCCAGCGAATTTCAACCATTGCCAGAGTGCTGAAAGGGCTGAAAATGGTGCTGGTCTACGCAATCAGCATGCTCTGGGTCGTGCAATGGCTGCAAATTGCCCCCGGATCGGTGCTGGCGCTGGGGGCATTGGTGGCGCTGGCCGCTTCGTTTGCCGCCCAAAGCCTGGTGAAAGATCTGGTAAACGGCTTTTTAATTTTGCTCGAAGATCACTTTCGGATCGGCGATCGGATTCGGACAGAAACGGCCACTGGCTTCGTCGAAAACCTGAATTTGCGAATTACTCAGATCCGCAATGACGACGGCAACCTGATCACGCTGCCGAATAGCCGGATCACCCAGGTTGAAAATATGTCGCGCACCTGGGCGAGAACCGACTTTCGGATTGAAGTGGCCTACAATACCGACGTAGACTACGCGCTGGCCGTGGTGCGCGCCACCGTCGATGAAATGGCGGCAGATCCAGCCTGGCGCTCAATGATTCTGGATACGCAAGAGCTATTTGGCGTGGATCAAATTTCGCATAGCGGCATCATGATCCGAATCTGGATTAAGACGGCTCCGCTGAAGCAATGGGTGACAGCCAGAGAGCTGCGTCGTCGTCTGAAAATTGCCTTTGACCAGCAT
>CASBQH010000159.1 GCA_949127695.1 Synechococcales cyanobacterium PMM_0073 | reverse complement strand
GAGAGCTTGCGAAGGGCGGGCTGCACAAAGCGCCAGAAGCTCACCAGCGCTGAAACTGGATTACCCGGTAGGCCAAAGTAAAGCACTGGGCGATGGGCTGAATCGGCTGGAAACGTCGCGAAGGTCAGCGGCTTACCGGGCTTAACCGCAACGGCACGAAGATGAATTTCGGCTCCCAGCTCGGCCAAAATTTGATCGATAAAGTCATAGTCGCCCACCGAGACGCCGCCCGAAGACAGCACCAAATCAGCCTGAGCAACGGCCTGGAGAATCGCCTGGGTGATCTGCGCCGGAGCATCGGGGACAGCGCCTAACAGCAGAGGTTCTGCGCCTGCATTGGCCACGAGCGCCGCCAAAGCATATTGATTAGAATCCACAATCTGCCCGGGTTTCAGCAGCGCATCGGGCGAAACCAGCTCGTTGCCGGTCGATAAAATCGCGACGCGAGGCCGACGATAGACCGGCACCTGAACGCATTGCGCGGTAGCCAAGACGGCAATATCCGCCGCCGCCAAGCGCAGTCCGGCAGGCAACAGCGGTGCGCCCGCTTGATAAAACTGGGCACGATGCCGCACAAAGGCTTGGGGCTGAGGAGCCGCCAGAATTTTCACCTGGCGACCTGCCCGCTCTGTCTCTTCTTGGATCACAATCGTATCTGCGCCCGCTGGCAGCATGGAACCCGTCAAAATGCGCGATGCCTGTCCGGGCTGGAGCGTTTGGCTGGGCATTGCACCTGCCGGAATCTCTTCAACCACTTCTAAAATGACCGGATGCTCAGCGCTGCAAGCTTGGACATCAACGTAGCGCACCGCATAGCCATCCATCGCCGAGTTGTCCCAGTGCGGAAAATCGAGCTGCCCCGTGACCGCAGCGGCCAAGATCCGGCCATTGGCAGCCGTTAGCGGCAGCATTTCGCGATCTTGCAGCGGATGGAGCGGTTGCACTAGATCTAGGATGAGGCGTTCGGCTTGTAGCGCAGTCAGCATGATTGCGAAGGCATCTAAAATACTGGTTCTAAAATGCTGGTTCTAAAATATTGGGTACAGCGGACTATTGCTAGCCTCACAGGTAGTTTACTCCAGTTCTCAAGCTAATTTTCCTGCTTCTGCGGCTGCGATTCTACCCAAAAATCTGCCCAAAAAAAGGTCGCTGCTATGAAAGCGCGACCCCATTCCCCTCTGAAAATTTAGCTGGCAGATTTTAGCCAGCAGAACTAGAAATTAGTTCAAGATCCCTAACACTGGCGCTGACTCCAGTTCGGGAGGCGTCAGCAAACCCTTGGCGTAGATCTGCGGATTCTGCTGAGCCACTTGGCTGTAAGACTCCCGCAGATGGCCATTCACCGCCACCGTGGTCACGTCATACATCTGCGTTGCCAGCTTGGGATAAACCCCAATCGCCACGATTAGAAACAGGAAGCTGAGCGCAATGAACAGCTCACGCGGCTTGGCATCGCTGTAGATGGCGTTGGCCGGCAGGACGCAGTTTGTGCCGAAACAGACCGCCTCATGATCGCCCGCATTTCTAAATTTCGTGTCATCGATGCCGCAGATGGGCTGACCTTCAGCGCTGTAGAAGACTTCGCGCAGCATGGAGAGCAGGTAGATTGGCGTCAGGATTAAGCCCACTGCCGCTAGCCCAATTGTCACCGTGCGGAAGGTGGCGCTATAGATGTCGCTGGTGGCGACGCCCACAAATACCTCAAACTCACCCACAAATCCGCTCATTCCAGGCAGCGCCAGCGAAGCCATGGAAGCCGCTGTAAACAGCGCAAACACCTTCGGCATCACCCGGCCAATTCCGCCCATTTCTTCTAGCGATAGCGTATGGGTGCGGTCATAGGTGACACCCGCCAAGAAGAACAGCAGTGCCGCAATCAGGCCATGCGAAATCATTTGCAGCATTGCGCCGCTCACACCCAAATCGGTAAAGGAGGCAATTCCCAGCAGCACAAAGCCCATATGCGACACCGACGAATAGGCCAGCCGCCGCTTCATGTTGGGCTGAGCAAACGAGTTGAACGCGCCGTAAATAATGTTCACCACGCCCAGAATTGCCAGCACTGGCGCAAAGTAAACATGCGCGTTGGGCAGCAGCCCCAGGTTGAGCCGAATCAGTCCGTAGCCGCCCATCTTCAGCAGCACACCTGCCAAAATCATCGAAACCGGAGCCGAAGCTTCACCATGCGCGTCGGGGAGCCAGGTATGCAGCGGAAACACCGCCAGCTTCACGCCAAACGCTACCAGCAGTCCGGCATAGAGCAACAGCTCTAGCAGCAGCGAGTAGTCCTTCATCCCCAGTTCGGCAATATCAAAGGTGACGGTATCGCCGGAGAAAGCTAATGCCAAAGCCGCGACCAGAATGAACACCGAGGAAGCCGCCGTATAGAGCAGAAACTTGGTGGCGGCGTAGCGCCGACGCTGACCGCCCCAGATGGAAATTAGCAGGTAGACCGGAATTAGCTCGATTTCCCAGGCAATGAAAAACAGCAGCAGATCCTGCGCCACAAACACGCCAATCTGCGCGGCGTAGAGCATCAGCATTAAAAAGTAAAACAGGCGCGGCTTGCGGTCTACCTGCCAAGCTGCAAACAGCGAGAGCGTGGTAACGAGGCCAGCCAGCAGCACCAGCGGCATCGAAACGCCGTCAACTGAAACCGACCAGCTCAATCCAAGCTGCGGAATCCAGCTGTAGCGCTCCACCATTTGAAACGAGGAAAGGCTGGCATCGTAGTGCGTCCAGAAGGCATAGCACATCAAAACAAAGTCGGCGATGCCCACGCCTAGGGCATACCAGCGCAGGGTTTTGCCTGCTTTATCAGGGATGAGCGGTATAGCAAAAGCGGCAATTAGCGGAAACAGGCTAATTGCAGTTAGCCAGGGGAATTGATCCGTCATGATGACAATGAGCAAAAATGCTTACTTGTGGTTATTGCTATATTACTAACAAATGTAACGATTTGCACATCAGTCTTTACACGGGATATTGTTAGCAAAAAATCTATCCAGTGGCTTCACAAAAACTTGACAGAAAACCGGGCTTCATGTACAGAGACGGCCTGCCATTCAGCTTGGTTCAGCGGTTCGACTTGCAGGCGGATATTAAAGCAGCTTTGGGCAGCCAGAGTCAGAGCCGGGATGATTTGATCGGCTGAGCCAGAAATTCCGCAGTCTGCAACCGCTGTACCGAACACCTGCTCAAATAGGGCTGGATCGGGAGCGAGCTGAATTGAGCCATGCTGGAGAATGGCGTCACCCCGACGCAGCTGGGCGCTGCCAATTAGCTTGCTGCCGTTTGGCAACACCAAATCCGCTCCGGTGGCTGTGCCAAAGCAGTTGGGATTATGAATATAGCCGCGCCCTGCTGCGCCGTAAGTCAGCTCAACGCCCAGACTGCGCCAGCCCTCGATCAAAAACGCGCAGATTTCTTGATAAGCCTGGGTTCTGCTGCCCGAAAACCCAGAGGCAATCACCGCATAGGTCAAGTCGCCCTGATGCAAAACTGCCCGTCCGCCGCTGGGTCGCCGCACGAGTTCGACAGGCTGATTGTTCCAGCGCAGGCTCTGCCAAAATTCTGGATAGCGCTGCTGGTGAAAGCCCAGCGAAATGGCGGCAGGCTGCCAGCCATAGAACCGCAGCGTCGGCGGATGTAGCCCCAGCTGATGCTGCTCTAACAGCCAGCTGTCAACGGCCATTTGCCGAGCGCCAGCGGCAGCTAGAAACGGAATCAGCCGCCAGACTTGGGGTTGGGAGGCTGGCTGTAACGCGGGCTGGGGCACTGGCTCAGCTCGCCGCAAACTCAGCTTTCAGGCTGTCGTCATGGTCGTCGGCGATGGTGGCCACAATCGTAATATTGCGCGAGACTTCGGCAGGCGACAGTTCGGCCAGGGTGCGCTGGGTATTCACCACAACCTGATTATTGACAATCGCAAACCGCGACTCGAAGGTGCTGGCCCAGTTCAATTCCAGCAGCTTTCGCAGCAGCTGTGCCTCATTTGGTACCGGCAGCGACAAAATGGGCGACCAAACGGTTAGCACATCTTCATCGCTCGTGCCCATTAGCTGCACAAAGACTTCGGCGCTGCCATACTTAAACTTCCAGAGGTAGCTGCCCTCTTCAGAATGGCTCACCATCGCGCTTTGATCTTGTTGCAGGCTGGAGATCACTGTTTCAATCACTTCGATATAGTTCATGCTAACGCTGGCTGCTCCTGAAGCTCCAGATTCAGAGTCAAGCTCAAGTTCGTAGGCGCTCATAGTCGGGGTTCCTGTTAGATTCGCTGTTAGTTCGCTTCGCTACATTCTGCAAATTGCTTAAGTCAACTTTATCTTGGATGGAGGCAATTGGTTTTGCGGAGAAAGATTTTTCGGCTCAGAAAATAGCGCTATTCTGATCAGGCATTGACGAAATTGGCGGAATTGGCCGAATTAACAGATCTGCTGTGCAATGACCCACAAAACCCTGACGCTTGGCGATGACATCAACACCGACGAGATTATTCCCGCCCAGCGCGGCACCAATCTTGACCCAGCGCATCTGGGGCACTATGCGCTAGAGCATGTGATTGGCGCAGGGCAGCTTGCCCAGTATCAAATCATTGAAGCTGGCGAGAACTTTGGCTGTGGTTCAAGCCGCGAAATTGCCCCACTGGCGCTCAAAGCCGCAGGCATCCAGAAAATTCGCGCCCGCTCATTTGCCGAAATCTTTTATCGCAACAGTATCAATATTGGCCTGCCGCTAGAGGTAATTGGCACAGAAATTGGCACAGAAATTGGTGCAGCAACTGGCACAGAGCGCTCCAACCCAATCGAGGCGGCAATTGTGGCCGCAGGCGGGCTGTTTGGCTTCAATCAACAGCGGCTCACGGGCGAAATCACGCTGCCGCCCAGTTCAACTGCCGCTCGCCCGATGACGCTGGCCGAAAAGCTGATCGCCCGCGCTGCCCATCAAGCCTACGTGCAGCCGGGAGAAGCGCTGTTGATTCAAGTCGATTTGGCGATGTCACATGATGCCATTGCCGCCGCAGTGGGAGCGCTGTTTCATCAGCAGTTTGGCGCGGCGGCTCAGCTCTGGGACGCGCAGCGAGTCGTGTTGGTGGCCGATCACTTTATCCAAATCAACGAGATTCGCCCTGACGCTAAGGCGATCACAATGCACCAGCAGATGGTCGAGTTCGCGCAGGCGCAGGGCTGTCATTTGCTGGATGTAGTTTCGCCCGGTGAGGCGGCGGGCATCTGTCATGTGCTGCTGCCGGAGCGCGGCTTTGTGCGTCCCGGCAGGGTGATCGTCGGCACCGATTCGCATAGCTGCACCTACGGCGCGTTTGGCTGCTTCTCGACCGGAATTGGCAGCACCGACATGGCAAATCTGTTTGCCACAGGCGACTTCTGGTTGCGGGTTCCGGCCACGCTCAAGTTTGAGCTAAATGGCGTTTTGCCAGCGGTCGTCAGCGCCAAAGATATTATGCTGTTTATTTTGGGGCAAATTGGCTGCGATGGAGCCATGGGCTGCGTGATGGAATTTTGCGGTGAGGTCATTGAGCAGCTGCCCATTGATGAACGGATGACGCTGGCGAATATGGCTGTTGAATGCGGCGCAGTTTCAGGACTAATTGCGCCAGACGCCAAGACTTGGGACTATATGAAAGCGCAGGGCTACGAGCTGGAAGAGGATCTGAGCAGCGACTCAGCAGCCGAATATCAGCGCGTCTACCAGTTTGACCTCAGCCAGCTAGAGCCGCAGATCGCCCGTCCGCCCAAGCCCGATCAGGTTGTGGGAGTGAGCGAAATTGAGGATGTAAAAATCACCCGCGCCTTCATTGGCTCTTGCACTGGCGGCAAGCTGTTTGATCTGGCGCAGGCGGCGGCAGTGCTGCAAGATCGAACAGTCGCAGCGGGCGTGAGCCTGTTTGTTGTGCCCGCTTCGCAGCAGGTCAGGCAGCAGGCCGCAGCGTTAGGCTATCTCACCACCCTCGAACAGGCTGGGGCAAAGATCCTCAAGAGCGGCTGCGGAGCCTGCATCAACGCAGGGCAAGGCGTACTGGGTGCAGCAGAAGTTGGCATCTACGCCACCAACCGCAACTTCAAAGGCCGCAGCGGCGACCCAACGGGTCAAAACTATCTCGCCTCGCCGCGCATTGTCGCCATTTCTGCGGTAAATGGCCGCATCAGCGATCGGTTTGACTAATTCTGCTGCCTGTCTGGACAAATTATTCTGGACGCTTTTTCACTGGGTTGAGCAAATGCGCTCAGGCGTTAGACAATAAATTGGAAAATAAAACAGCGGAATCACTCAGGCTAAATTGCGGCATGGCTCTAGATCGAACTGCACTGCGTCCCTATTTCATGCTGCTGCCTGCTGTGGGCATTGTCGGGCTGCTGTTTGGCGGCGGGCTGCTGCTAGCATTGCTACAAAGCGTCGGCCTGATTGGGCTGACTGCCGCGCCGCCTTCACTCAACGCTTACCTTGCTGCCCTGAGCAACCCAGAATTTTGGCCAGCGCTGGGGCTGAGCCTATATATTGCTGCGACCGCCACCGGGCTTTCCACGCTGCTGAGCATTGGCCTTGCCTTGCTGCTGCGACAGGCGGGGCGCTGGGCGAGCTTTGCCTGCCAGATCACGCTGCCGATTCCGCATCTGGTGGGCGTTAGCGGCATTTTGCTGCTGCTGGCTCCCAGCGGGTTAATCGCGCGGCTGGCCTGCGCCATCGGCTGGATTCAGTCAGATCAAGACTTTCCGCTGCTGGTGAACGATCCGGCGAATATTGGTGTGCTGCTGCATTTTTTGTGGAAAGAAACGCCGTTTATGACGCTAATTTTGCTGGCGGCACTGCGCGGCATTGACCCGGCTTACGAGCGGCAGGCGAGAGCCTTGGGCGCAACGCCTTGGCAGATGTTTTATAACGTGACGCTGCCGCTGCTCAAGCCCGGTATTCTGTCGGCCAGCCTGATTGTGTTCGGCTTCATTTTTGGCGCGTTTGAAGTGCCGTTTTTGCTGGGTTCGACCCGCCCCCGGACGCTGCCGCTGCTGGTCTACCGCGCCTTCACTGATACTGATTTAAGCAAGCGTCAGGAAGCTGTGGCGCTGGGTCTGCTGCTTTCGGTCATTTCGATGCTGATGATCGCGGCTTATCTCTGGCTGACTGCGGCTAAATCTGCTCGATCTCAGGAGGCATAGCGTGAATCTGCTGCGAAAGGGCATTACGAGTCTGGTGCTCGGCACGCTGTTTGTGCCGCTTTTGCGGCTGCTGATCTGGTCGGTGGCGCCGGGCTGGTATTTTCCGCAGCTTTGGCCAGCCCAATGGACGCTGCAACATTGGACGGCCATTTTTTCAGCCAGCTCTAGAGTTGGAGAAGGGCTGCTGCAAAGCCTGCTGATTGCGCTGCTGACCACGCTGCTGTCGCTGCTGGTGGGACTGCCTGCCGGACGCGCCCTGGGTCTGCTAGAATTTCCGGGCAAGCCGCTGCTGAAGCTGTTTTTGCTGCTGCCAATTTTGGTTTCGCCGCTGGCAACGCTGATGGGCATCCAGTTTTTGCTGATTCGGCTGGGCTTGAGCGGAACGCTGCTGGGCGTAGTGCTGGTGCATCTGATGCCGACAATTCCCTACATGACGCTGGTGCTCTCTAGCGTCTTTGCCAACTTTGATCTGGGCTACGAAACGCAGGCGCGTTCGCTGGGGGCGACGCCCTTGCAGGTGTTGCAGCAGGTGACGCTGCCGCTGGTCGCTCCCGGCGTCATGGTGGGGTCGCTGTTTGCCTTTTTAATTTCCTGGAACGAGTTTCTGCTCACCTTTTTTG
>CASBQH010000158.1 GCA_949127695.1 Synechococcales cyanobacterium PMM_0073 | reverse complement strand
GTATCAGGCGATAGCAAAATCTGGTGATGGTCGCTGCTGAGCTGCCAGTCTGGGCTGCGTCGATCGACCTTCAGCTCTAGCTCAACGATGTTGCCGCTGCGCTGCCGCAGTTGGAGTTGGTTGATGCCATGTTGATCCACTTGCTGCTCTCGATTGGTCAGCTGGGAGGTGATCTGGGCGTTTTCGAGCCGAACGGTGACGGTGCGCCCGCTGCGGCTGCGATCAATTGAGACTTTGGGTGCGCCCTGCGTTCTGTCCTGCAAGCCCAGCAATAGGCCAGACTCAGTGACTTGCAGGCTGCTGATTTGAGAAATTTGAGGCGCGGGGGTAGAAGGCGCTGCTCTGGATGCTGCTCTGGATGCCGCTCTGGATGCCGCTCTGGTCGTGCGGTGCGCCGGAGCAGAGCTGGGCGCTGGTGTGGCAGCTGGCGTGACGGCTAGCGTGGGCGGCGCAGGCGTGACGGCAGGCGCAGGCGAAACCGCGAGCTGGGGCTGCGGCAGATGCACCGACCATTGCGTGGGCGAGAGTCCTCGGAAGCGAATCTGCTGCGGGTCTAGCGTATAGCCCGGAGAAAGCTCCACCACAATTCGAGTGGTGCGGGCATCTAGCTCGCTGATGCGGACGCGCTGGATGCCGCCGCCAATTTCTTGGGTAATGGCTGCCTGCCCCGAGCTGTTTCCTGGTAGGTCAATCACCAGCTGCGCCGGATTGGGCAAGAGCTGGGCACGCGGCTGCACCGCTTCGTCAGTGGTGAATTCAAACTGATTTTGGTTAGCGTCAAAATGCCAGCTGGTAATTTGAGCCGCCAGCCCCGGCGCTGCCCAGCCTAGCCCAATCAAGCTCGTCACCAAGCCAGCAGTCATGGGAACAAATCTATGGAGTTTCAAGTTACATTTACCCTTTGCCCAGTTCTATCGGCATCTTGCGTTTGCATTCTGTTTGGCTTCTGTCTGCATCCTGAAATCATTAGCCCGACTGCATTAGCCCGACTGCATTGGTCTTTGGCATAGCGCCGCCCCAAGACTAGCCACTAACTCTATCCAAAAAATTCAAACCTGCAAGCGATTTTTACGCGAGATTTTAGTTTTTTTTGTGCAGAGAATTATGGTTGTCTTCAAAATCCAACCCACAGGCTGCTCACCCTGCAAAAAACAGCCGTTTTGTTGCAACTCTTAACGAGATCAGCTTGGAGCCAGCCCCAGAGCTTGATAAACTATCCTGGTAGACTGTAATAAAAGGCGTAAAGCCGGGATGTTAGCTGAACTTAGCTAGCCATGGGGCGATCTAAACTGTCCCTGATCCCATAAAAAACCCAGTGAAATTCCAGTAAAAACGAGAAGCAATGTGACCCATGGTAGATTCTCTGAAAAGACCCGAACTCGAAGAGCTCCGTCCCGGCGTTAAGCGGCCTGCTGAAGACAGCATCCTGACGCCCCGGTTCTACACCACAGACTTCGAGGAAATGGCGCGGATGGATATCTCCGTCAACGAGGACGAGCTGCGCGCCATCCTGGCCGAATTCCGCACCGACTACAACCGCCACCACTTCGTCCGCACCGACGAGTTCAAGCAGTCTTGGGAACACCTAGACGGCGAGACCCGCAAGATGTTCATGGAGTTTTTGGAGCGCTCCTGCACTGCCGAGTTTTCGGGATTTCTGCTCTATAAAGAGCTGTCGCGCAAGCTCAAAGACAAAAGCCCGCTGCTGGCCGAATGCTTTTTGCTGATGTCGCGAGACGAGGCGCGTCACGCTGGCTTCTTAAATAAGGCCATGGCAGATTTTGGTCTCCAGCTCGATCTAGGCTTTCTCACCGAGAGCAAGAGCTACACTTTCTTTAAGCCCAAATTTATCTTCTACGCCACCTACCTCTCTGAGAAGATTGGCTACTGGCGATACATCACGATTTTCCGCCACCTAGAGGCGCATCCCGAACATCGCATCTACCCAATTTTCCGCTTCTTTGAAAACTGGTGCCAAGACGAGAACCGCCACGGTGACTTCTTTGACGCGATCATGAAGGCACAGCCGCAGTTTCTCAACGACTGGCGCGCCAGACTCTGGAGCCGGTTCTTCCTGCTGTCGGTGTTTGCCACCATGTATCTGAATGACCTCCAGCGCTCTGGCTTCTATGCCTCGCTGGGGCTGAACGCTCGCGACTACGATATTGAGGTGATTCGCAAGACGAACGCCACCGCTGGCCGCGTCTTTCCGCTGATTTTGAATGTCGATCACCCCAAGTTCTTTGAACTGCTGGATGACTCAGCCGCCGCTAGTGCCAAGCTAGCTGCTGCGGGCAAAAAATCGCCCAAGCCGCTGAAGATTCTGCAAAAGCTGCCCCATATTGCCAAAATCGGCGTCAACATGCTGCGGCTCTATCTAATGCAGCCGATTGACACGGCGCAGCTAGAAGGCTCTGTTAAATAGGTAAGCCTTTAGCCCGACGCTAGAGCAATTCATCGGTTCCATTGCAAACCAAGCGGCTCCAAATTACAGGAGCCGTTTTTTTATTACTTATTTTTGTCACTTATAGCGATCCCAGTCTAGGCTCGGCATCTGCTCAAACGCTCCTCGCAGGGCAATTTCCCAGAGCTGACGCATTTTGAGCAGATATGGATCGCCAGAGCGCAACCGCACCTGATGCTGAATCGAGAGCCGATTTGCTTCATACAGCACCAGATCAATCGGCGGCCCCACCGAGATGTTCGATTTCATCGTCGAGTCAATTGAGAGCAGCGCCACCTTGGCCGCATCGGCCAGCGCGGTTTCGTAGCTCAGCGTTCGATCCAGAATCGGCTTGCCATATTTGGTTTCGCCAATCTGCAAAAACGGCGTTTCGGTCGTCGCCTGAATAAAATTGCCCTGGCTATAGATCATAAATAGACTGGGCGACGCCTCGCCCTGAATCTGACCGCCCAGCAGCAGCGTACATTTGGAGTCAATCCCGTCTTTTTCTAGCCAGCCGCGCTCCTGCTGCTGAATCTGCCGCATCTTGTTGCCCACATAGCGCGCCGTATCATAGAGCGTGGCGGTGCTATGCAGGTTTTCGGCCTCGCGCTGCCGCAGATCTTGCTCCAGCACGTTCAGCACTGACTGGGTAATCGACAGGTTGCCAGAGCTGCAAAGCAAAATCACCCGATCGCCGGGAGCTGAAAAGTTAAACAGCTTTTGGTAGGTTGAAATATAGTCCACGCCTGCATTTGTACGTGAATCAGCTGCCATTACCAGCCCGTGGCGCGTTACAATCCCAAGGCAATAGGTCATGAATTTTGAAGAAGATGAGAGAAAAGCGATGCTCTCAATCTTACGGCGCAAACTCGCAGTTAGGGAAGCGATATGACAGAATCACAGCCAGAAACCATTAAGCTGGATCAGTTTTTGAAGTGGGTGGGGGTGGCGCATACGGGCGGCGAGGCCAAGCAGCTGATCCGTGACGGCCAGATTGAGGTCAATGGCCAAATGGAGCTGCGGCGCGGACGCAAGCTGATCGAAGGCGATCGGGTTTCAGTGGCGGGCGAGCTGTATATTCTGGGTGATCCAGAAGAGGATGCAGCGCGAGACTTAGACTGAACTGTTGAGTGCAGCCAGCCTCTGCTTGCATTGCAGGCTGTTTTAATTTTCAAACAGGCTCTCAATGCAGCACAGCCGTCAGCTGCTTGCGATAGTCCTGGGTAATCGGATGCTCGTCGCCCAGCAGATTAAACACCATCAGCATTGCCTTGCGTGCGCCATCATCCCGATATTGCCGATCCTGGCTGACTATCGGCAAGAAGCCTGCTAGCGCGGTCTCGTAGTCTGAGGCTAGCGTAGACTGCACGGCTTTAAAAAACGGCTCATCCAGCGGGTGCGTATAGGGTTTGGCGCTGTCTAGCTTTAGGTAAATTAAATTCCGTAGCGCTTCAGCCGGCGCATACATTTCCATACCTTCGTAGATCGGCGCTAGAATTCGCTCGGCTTCCCCCAAATCATCCTGACCAATCAAAAAGCTGGCGCTGATAATGGCCAAGGACTGGTCATCGGGATATTCGCTGCGGAGTTGAGACAGTCGTTCGGTGGCGGCGGCTGTATCGCCTGCTGAAATCATATTTTGGACTTCATCCAGCTTGACTTCTAGCTCAGAGCGACTGCCCAGCCGGCTATAGGCAGTATTCAGCTGCTCCATAAAATCTTGGAGCTGAGGCTCTGGCAAGACGCCGACAAAGCCCGCATACATTTTGCCCTGCATCACCACCCGCACATCCGGCACGCCTTCAATCCGGTAGGCGCTGGCTAGGTCTGGGCTTTGGTCAATGTCAATTTTGGCCAGCACCACGTCATGATTTTGCACCACCTTTTCCAGCATCGGCTTCAACAGCTGGCAGGGGCCGCACCACTGGGCAAAGAAATCGACAATCACTGGCTTTTCATAAGACTTCTCGGCCACTTCAGCCATGAAGTTGGCGCTGTTGACATCGATTGCAGTTCCCATGTTGGCGGTTCCCAATTACTCAGATGTTAAAGATGCGGAAAGTCACAGACTAGAGTAAATAAAGCAAAAGAAACAGAATAATCCAGACGACATCGACAAAGTGCCAGTAGAGTTCGGCAGCCTCCACGCCAAAGTGATGCGCCTCGGAATAATGCGCTCGATCCCGCGCCCGCCAGAGCACGCCCAGAATTAGGCAAAGCCCCAGAAACACATGCAGCCCGTGGAAGCCCGTCAGCACGTAGAAGCTGCTGGCATAGAGGTTGGTTTTGAGGCCAAATTCTAGGGTGCTGTACTCATAGATCTGCCCTGCTAGAAACACAGCCCCCATCGCGGCGGTGATGCCAAACCAAGTGCGGAGTCCGGCCACATCGTTCTTTTTAATCGCCACATCGGCCTTGTGGATCACAAAGCTGCTGCTGATCAAGATCAGCGTGTTGATGCCGGGAACTAGCAGCTCGCGCTCAGGCGTGCCTTCGGGTGGCCAACTTGGATAGACGGCTCGGAAGGTGAGATAGGCCATGAACAGCCCCATGAAGATCATGCTTTCTGCGCCCAGAAACACGATCAGCCCAAAAATCCGGTGATCGGGATGCACCTCATGGCCTTCGGCATGGCTGTTTTCAGGGCTGTCAACCGACGTACCGTAGTTAAGCGCTTCAGTAGAGTCAACTGAACCTTGCATAATGTTTGATCAAGTGAAGGACAGATGGATATTAAGAGAAAGCTGAAGAATCAGGCTGGAGTTCGGGCGAGGTGAGCGGCGGCAGCAGATCGTCCGGGAAGTCTTCTGCGCCGTAGTCGTAGGGGCCGCCAGTAATCACGGGCAGCGTCGCGAAGTTTTCGATCGCCGGGGGTGAAGTGGTTTGCCATTCCAGCGTCAGCGCGTTCCAGGGGTTGTCGCCAGCCGGAACGCCCTTCGTCCAGCTCCAGACCGCGTTGATCAAGAACGGGAGGGTGGAAACGGACAGCACGTAAGCGCCTGCCGTACAGATCTCGTTCAGCGACTGAAACTGCGGATCGTACATGGCAATGCGGCGGTTCATTCCCTGCATTCCCAAGGCATGCATCGGCATAAAGGTGAGGTTTGTGCCCACCAGCGTCAGCGTGAAGTGAACGATTCCCAGCGGCTCGTTCATCATCCGCCCAGTCATTTTGGGATACCAATGATAGATTGCTGCGTAGATGCCAAAGACGCTGCCGCCGAACAGCACGTAGTGCAGGTGCGCCACAATAAAGTAGGTGTCGTGGACGTGAATATCAAACGGTACAGAGGCCACCATCACGCCGCTAATGCCGCCAATCACGAACTCGCCCACAAAACCCATCGCAAACAGCATGGCGCTGTTCAGGGCAATTTTGCCGCCCCACATGGTGGCCAACCAGCTGAATACTTTGATGCCCGTCGGCACGGCGATCACCATCGTGGTGATCATAAAAAACATCCGGAGCCAAGCAGGCGTGCCGCTGGTAAACATATGGTGCGCCCAGACAATCAGCCCCAAAAACGAGATAGCCAAACTGGAATAGGCGATGGCCAAATAGCCAAAAATCGGCTTGCGCGAATGCACTGGAATGATCTCGGAAATTGCCCCAAACAGCGGCAAAATCATAATGTAGACTGCCGGATGCGAATAGAACCAGAACATATGCTGGTATACCACCGGATCGCCGCCGCCTGTGGGGTTGAAGAAATTGGTGCCGACGATTAAATCAAAGGCCAGCAGCAGCAGCGCTCCG
>CASBQH010000157.1 GCA_949127695.1 Synechococcales cyanobacterium PMM_0073 | reverse complement strand
GCTCTCTGAGGAAATGGCGGAAGATGTTGAAACCAGCTTGGTGCAGTTGGATCAAACCATTGCCCCCAAGTTAGACCAGCTAGACGAACAGATTATAGAATGGCTCGATCCGGTCTTTCAGGTGCTTTTAGGCGTTCAGACGACGCTGGATCGAGCGGTCGAACCTGTCACTCATACGGTTGAACCCTGGCTGAATCAGCATCCAGTCTGCGTAGGCTGTCGCAACTATCACGGCCAGGAGCATGGCGGCAATCTGCTCATCTGCGCGATGCATCCCTATGGCGTGATGGAAGGCGCAGAGAGCTGCCCGGACAAAGAGCTAGCGACCTGGACGTTTTCGCTCCCAGCGCAACGCAGCTGGCCAGATGATTTCTAGCCAGACCGTTCATACAGCTGTTGCAGCCACAGCCGCAGTTCGGCTTCTGAGTGCAGATGGCGCGTCTGGCCGGTTTCAGGATCATAAAAATGCCAGCAGGCTTGGCGACTCTGCGGATCAACGCTCTGCCAGACTCGCGATTCTAGACTGCGAAACAGCGCCGCATCAATCGCATCCCAGAGCCTGCTAAACCAAGACATCGGCTGTCGCTGGGCTGAGGATTGGCGGGAGGGCTGATCACTTGAAATTAGCTCTAGCGCTTTGTATTGCTGCCAGCGGTTCTGCATGGAGGAGGGTTGAGGCATTGGTAAACTTCGAGAGCTAACTGGGTTAATTCACAGCGCAAATACTTCTGTGAATCTACAAAGCTCTAGGTAGCCTGCCCGGAAGCCCTATGCAGTTTACAAACTCTTCACTCGCTTCATCCCAGCAGAATTCCGGTGCGGGGCGGCAGCGCCAAAAACAGATTATCGGCTGTCCAAATCACCTGCACCGGATCGCGGCTCTCTTGGCCTGCGGCATCTCGCTCTGGGGAAAATTCTCTGGTTCTAAACAGCATCTGACTGGGCTGAGTGCCCAATCGCCTCCCCACTGCGTCTAAATCGATCTTGCCATAGTCATCTGCCGCGTTCACCGCCACAATCAGCACATCGCCTTCATAGATCCGAGCAAACACATAGGTCTTGTGATCTTCGCCCAAAAACCGATATTCCCCCACCCGCAATGACATTCGGGTTCGCCGCAGATTAATCAGCGCTTTGTGGCAGCGCAGCATTTCCAAATCCCAGTCAGCCTCAGCCGGAAAGCTGCGCCGTGAGTCTGGATCAAGCTGCCCCGGCAAGCCCATTTCATCGCCGTAATAAATACTGGGTGCGCCCGGAAAAGTCAGCAGCAGCAGCGTCGCCAGCTTGCTCGTCTCTGGTTCGCCCGTCATTGACAGCAGCCTTGCAGTGTCATGACTGGCCAGCAGATTTAGCTGCGTCAGCTGGATTTCCCAGGGGTGGGCATGCAGCAAGAGCTGGATTTTTTCGCCGTAGGTTAAGGCATCAATTGCCGGAGTTGCCTCATAGTCGCGGTCTTCTAGCTGCGCCACATCCACCCGCTCGCCGCCGACAAAGGCAATTGTCGCCCCGGCAAAAATATAGTTGAGTACGCCGTCAAATCGGCTGCCGTCTAGCCAAGGGCGCTGGTTTGTCCAGACTTCGCCGACCAGATAAGCTTCTGGGTTAATCGCCTTCACCCGCTGCCGAAACTCTTCCCAAAAGCCCGCCTCGGTAATGCAAAACGGCACATCTAGCCGCCAGCCGTCAATGCCGCGCCTGATCCAATATTCAGCCACCCGCATGATATATTCTCGGACTGCCGGGTTGGCGTGATTGAGTTCCGGCAACGCGCGATTGCCAGCCCAGCCCTGATAGTTGGCCGGACGCTCGCCGTCGTAGGGGGAAATCGGCCAGCCTTCAAGCTTGAACCAGTCGAGCCAGGGTGAGTGCGAGCCGTTCTCGACAATATCGTGAAAGCCAAAGAAGCCGCGCCCCGTATGGTTGAACACGCCATCTAGCATCAGCTTCATGCCGCGATTGTGGACTGCATCCAGCAGCCGAAAAAACGCCTCGTCGCCGCCCAGCAGCGGATCAACCTGATAGTAGTCTTGGGTGTGGTAGCGGTGGTTGGCGGCTGACTGAAAAATGGGCGTGAAGTAGAGCGCCGTAATTCCTAAATCTTGCAGGTAGTCCAGCTTTTCGAGCACGCCCCAGAGGTTGCCGCCTTTGTAGCCTTGGAGGGTGGGCGGGCTGTCCCAGGCTTCTAGCGCCAGCGGGGCAAGGCCGACAGGCGGCTGCAAATTGGCCTGGGCAAAGCGATCGGGAAAGATCTGGTAGAAAATAGCGTGCTTAACCCAGTCGGGTGTGTGGATCTGCATGTATCAAAAATTCGGCAAAGGTTGGGCAAAGGTTGGGCAAAAATTCGGCTTGATCTCCCACTGCTAAGCTACAGGTCAATCAAGATTCCTGCTGTAGCCCTCTAAACTCATACCATAAGGTTTTGAAGTTAGGAATGCGCTGGGGGGCATTTTGCCGAGTTGCCCAATGCGCTCCAGCAACAGAACCAGCAGTCAGCCTGCCAATCTTGATCGCTTTTATTTACAATTCTTAGTAAATCCACAGGTTGCTTATGCGTTTCTCGTTCTTTGGGTCAGCGCTGCCCCGGCAAGTTTGGATTCAGGCAGCAGGACGCGGTCTCTATCAGCTGGGTTCGGCGGTGCTGCTATTTTATATGCCGATTGTGTTTGTCAACTACAGCGGCTTCTCGGCCACGCAGGTGGGATTGGCCACGAGCGCAGGCGCGGTTTCTGGCTTCTTTGGCAATCTGCTGGGCGGCAGTCTCACCGATTCGCCCCGGTTTGGCCGTCGCAAAACGCTGATTGTGGCTGGCGCTGCCGCAATGATTACCGCCCTGCTGACTAGCCTGAGCCAGACGCTCTGGCTGCTGGTAGTGGCCAATCTGTTTTTTGGAATTAGCACGGGGCTGTACTGGACGGCAGCAGATGCGGCGGTGATGGACTCAACCCAGCCCGCACAGCGCCAGGAAGCTTTTTCGGTGCTGGGCGTGACTGATAATTTGGGCTTTGGCCTGGGCACGCTGGGCGGCGGGCTGCTGCTGGCGCGATTGCCCTCAGCGATTCAGATCTTTGCGGCGGCGGCGGTGCTGTTTGCGCTGTTTACGCTGCTGATGATCACTGCGGCGGCAGATCAGCGGGATGATGCTGAAATTCCGGCAGCTCAGGCGGGCTGGAAGCAGGCGCTCACCGACCGCAAGCTGTTGATCTATCTGCTGGTGAACACGCTGTTTATTACCTATATGGCGCTGGTGAATGGCTCACTGCCGCTCTATTTCGTCAATTTTGGCGGCACGCCAGAGCTGCTGGTGTCTAATCTCTTTACCTGGGGCTTTATCGGGCTGGGAGCGCTGGTGCAGGTGCCGGTCGTCAAGCTGCTAACGCGCTTTAGCTATCTGCAAGCGCTAATGCTGTCATTGGGCATTTGGGGCAGCGGATTTCTGCTGGTTTGGCTGTCCGGAACGCTGGCGCAGACGACCACCTGGACAGAGTTTGGCATCTTTGCGGTGTTTGCAATCGCGGCAATTATTTACAAGCCCACCTCAGCCGCCTGGATTGCCGAGCTAGCACCCAACTCGCTGCGGGGCATCTATACGGCAATTGCCTATCAGTGCTGGGCAATTGGCTATGTGATTGGCCCGATTGCCGGAGGCTGGGCGCTCGATCAGCCGCATCAAGTTACAGAGCTGTTCTGGCTGGTAGTTGGGCTGAGTACTGTGGCTGGGCTGCTGGTTCTGCTGGCTTTGCAGCGCCAAGATCAGGCCGAGCCGGTGGCGTTGCCTGAAGCCTAGATGCACAGCTGCCAGCCTGAGCTTATGCCTCGTCTTCCTGCTGCGCCTTCCAAAACTGCTCGGCAAAGGCTACCGCCGGGTGGGCAGGCGCTTTGGGCTTGCTGCGCGGCAGCATGTTGGCCTCATGCGGCAGTCGGTCGCCCTTGAGTGAGTTGCAGCGGTCGCAGGCGGCCACCACATTATCCCAGCTGTGCTGGCCGCCTTTGGAGCGCGGAATGACGTGATCGATCGTTAGGTTTTTGGGGCTGCCGCAGTATTGGCAGCTGTGGTTGTCGCGCCGCAGCACCTCGCGCCGATTCACCGGCGGCACTTTCCACAGGCGCTCTGGGTTGTTCACCGTCAGGCGAATATGTTCGGGCACTTCTAGCACCACCGAGGGCGAGCGCACCTGCCAAATCTGCGGGTTGCCAAACTCTAGCGATTCAGCCTGTCCAGTAATGAGCAAAACAATGGCGCGCTTGATGTTAATTCGAGCCAGCGGCAGGTAGTTGCGCGAGAACACAACCACCGAGTTTTGCAGAACTGAAGGTTGGCGAGGCTGTTGAGCTTGCATGGGCGGACTCCTGGGTGAAAGGGAGCGAAAGCTGTGGGAATTTTGCCTTAAAAAAAACCCCGTCTCTGGCTGAAGCAGAGCGGGGAAAAGCAAACGGGAAGCCTCCCGGTCGTGATGCACCTGACCCTGCTGGGCGTCAGCAGTCTGTGATCAAAGCTGCTCGGCGCGATCAGGCAGTCTGCTCCAACCAGCCTTAAAAAAAGCTGATCCAGAGCCGCTAAGCATCGCTGTCGCCACGAGAACATAGAATTCTAAAAAGATTAATACTTCAGATTACAATATGTAACACTTGCTGTCCAGACCCAAACCCGCATCTTCGGGCTGATTCTTGGGTTCTGAGCCTAATCTTCCAGCGTTTGACGATAGTTGGCCAACAGCTGCGGCAGATGATCGTAGCCATCTAAGCCAATCACTGCGCCAATTTCTGCTCTCAGCTGGCGGCGCAGCTGCTCAAAGCCCAGCTCGCCCAATTGCCCTTGCAAAACAATTAAGAGTCCGGCGGGCTGTCGCCATTCAACTGCGCCAATCTGCTCTAGCAGATACATGCCCAAGTAGGCGGCTAAACAGGCGGGCTGCTGCTCAGACTGGCTGTGGCGGGCTTCGGCCAAGTAGGCCAGATTTAGCCCCTGCAAATAGAGATCGCCGGAAGCCATTGCCGCCTTGACGCCTTTTTCGAGATAGGGAATCGCCTGCTGCGGCTGCGCCAACACCACATAAGCCAGCCCCAAACTGCTGTAGCAAAGCGACTGACTCTGCCGATCGCCCTGTTTTTCGGCCAGCGCTAGCCCTTGCTGCAAGTAATTAATGGCTAGCTCGTAGTCTTCAGGCTCCATCCGCTCTAGCGCCTGCGCCGACAGCACTTCGCTATAACCTAAATTAGTTAGCGCATTGGCTTCGCCCAGTCGGTCGCCGCCCTGCCGCGCCAAAATCAGCGCCCGCTGGCTGTAGCTAACGGCCTCGTCGTAGTTTTTCTGCGCCAGATAGATGCGGCTGAGGTGATTCAGATTGGCGATTTCGCAGGGCTGGTCGGCAGCAGTTCGGGCAATTTCTAGCGCCTGCTGATGAAAGTCAATCGCACGGTCATACCGCCCTACGGCGCGCTGCGAATAGCCCAGCAGCGTTAAGATCCGGGCTTTTTCCTGCGTCCCTTCCACCTGCTTCAGCGGCTCATCTAAATAGCTAATCGCATTCTTCAGATAGTCCCCAGAGAATAGCGCAAAGATACCGCCATACATTGGGAAATAAGGCTGCTGAGAAAAGCTGCGGAGAACCTGCATTAATACCTGGAAGCAGCCTTGAGCCAGCTGAGTTCGATCGGTGCGGCTGAGGTCGGCAGCATCATTTAGGCCGCTAAAAATCTCGCACCAGATCGCCGCAAAGGTGAGGTAAGTCGAGACCGTCTGCTTCAGCCCCCATTTTGAGTCATAGGGCTGCTGCTCAAACCAGGTCGTTAAGGCTTGCCGCAAGGATTGCAGCAGCACCACTAGCTCGACCCAACTTTGCAGATCCAGCGACTGCCGCCGCACCCATTCGGCAATCGACTGATTGCTGCCAATCGTCTGAAAGAGCTGCTTGGGAACGCTGTGATTCACCTGCTCTGACCAGAGTTTCCAGGGGCCCCAGCTCGTCTCGCCCTCAAAGCCAATCGAACTTGGAGCCTGATAGATCCATTCGATTAAAACCCCCTCTAGCCGCTGGTAGGCGTCAATGCCAGCCTGGATGCCGCTGCTGAGCTGCCGAATTTCTGGCTGATCTATCGTCTGTGAGGCTTGCTCTAGGGCTTTGGCCAGCTGCTTTAAGCCTTCCAGCGTCAGCCGATTCGCCTGGTTCGGATCAAAGTAGCCCAGCCAGACCTCAAATCGCTCTCCGACTGGAGCTTGCAGAATCGCCGCTGTGGCTTGGGCAATTACGCCAGCGGTTTGCTGGGTCTTCTGGTAGCGCTCCCACTCGCCGCTAATCGCCTGCATCGCCCTCAGGCTGCGGCTAGCTCTGGCCTGTTTGGCTTCGTCAGCGGTCTGCTCAACTCTTGTGGCAGTCTCACTCAGCCGTTCGCTGAGGCAGCGCTCAAAAATTTCGCCGGTTCCGGCCTCTGTGCCCTCTGCCAGCATTTGATAGATCTGCTCTTTAGAGCGCAGCTGGCCTTTGAGCGTAATTGTAACAATTTGGTCAATCAGCTGGAAATAGCGCTCGACAAAGGTTCCAGGCTGCTCTGGCTGCGGCGGCATAGGCTTGGCGGCTCGGCGCTAACTATAAGAATAGTTTCAGATTAACCCAAATTGGTGATGGACGGCAGAGGGCTGCTTAGGCGAGGATTAGGCAAGGATATATTCTGGGTGCGGATTTGCTCAGCGCCAAACCTCAACTAGCATTTAGTATCAATAAGTACATTTGCCGATTCATCCCGATCAATTTTACCAATTCAGCGCACTTTTCTCAGCATTTTGCGTCTGCATCTCTAGTCTGTATCCCATGCTCCAAAATTCCGGCAGTTTGGGCATATTCTGGAATGCTAGGTGAAATGTTGGGATGTGCCGATTTCATCCAAATCAGGTTTTAAGCCGTATCTAGGCCGTATTCAAGGACTTTTCGGACATGACTACGTCAGTTGACCAAAACCTGAAGTCAAATCGGCCAGAGCCTTGGCTGCGACCGCAGATTGCCACGCTGGTTTTACTGAGCGTTGTGCTGCTCTCAGGCGGAGTGGTCGCAGCTTGGTTTGCTGGCCAAGGCACGATTAGCCGCATTTTTGCTCAGCTCAACGGCCTGCAAAATCAGCCGCCGCTCTGGCTAGAAGTGCCAATGGTGACAGGCGCTTATCTGCTGTTTCCCACGGTGGTGCTGTTTCTGGCAGTGCTATTAATTATGCGGATCTCGCCGCAGCCTCGACCCTGGTCGCGGTTTGTGGTGATTGGCATTTTGCTAGCGCTGACGCTGCGCTATTTGCTCTGGCGCTCGCTTTCAACCCTGAATGTGAGCACGCCGCTCAACGGCGTGTTCAGCATTGGCCTGTTTCTGCTAGAGCTGCTGATGCTGGTGAGCAGCACCATTCAGCTTTGCTTAATGCTGGGCGTCCGCGATCGTCGGCGCGAGGCGGACTGGCTGGCGATGGATGTGGCAGAAGGCCGCTATCAGCCCAGCGTCAATCTGCTCATTCCCACCTACAACGAGCCTGAATTTATTCTGCGGCGCACGATCATTGGCTGTCAGGCAGTTGACTACCCGCATAAGCAAGTGGTGTTGCTAGATGACACGCGCCGTCCCGAAATCCAAGCTTTGGCTGAGGAATTGGGCTGTCAGTATCTGACTCGCCCTGACAACCGCTTTGCCAAAGCAGGCAACCTGAATCATGCGCTCCAGCAAACTCAGGGCGATCTGATTGTGGTGTTTGACGCTGACTTTGTGCCGACAGCCAATTTCTTAACTCGCACGGTCGGCTTCTTTCAAGATGCTCAGGTGGCGCTGGTGCAGACGCCGCAGAGCTTTTACAACTCTGACCCCATTGCCCGCAATCTGGGGCTAGAAAATGTGCTGACGCCGGAAGAAGAGGTGTTTTATCGGCAGATTCAGCCGATCCGGGATGGCGCAGGCAGCGTGATCTGCTCTGGGACTTCGTTTGTGGCGCGGCGGACTGCCCTGGAGGCAATGGGCGGCTTTGTCACTGATTCGCTCAGCGAAGATTATTTCACCGGGATTCGGCTCTCGGCGCAGGGCTATCGGCTGGTTTACCTGGACGAAAAGCTGAGCGCAGGACTGGCGGCTGAAAATATTGCGGCTCATGCGGTGCAGCGCTTGCGCTGGGCGAGAGGCACATTACAAGCGTTCTTTATCAAATCCAATCCGCTCACCATTCGTGGCCTCAACCCATTGCAGCGGCTGGCGCATTTTGAAGGGCTGCTGCATTGGTTCACCAGCATTTCGCGGGTGGGCTTTTTGCTAATGCCGCTGGCCTACTCGTTTCTGGGCGTGATTCCGCTGCGCGCTACCCCTGCCGAGCTGCTCTATTTCTTTCTGCCGTTTTATCTAGTACAGCTGACCGTCTTCTCCTGGCTGAATCGGCGCTCCCGCTCTGCCCTGCTGTCCGATATCTATTCGCTGGTGCTCTGCTTTCCGCTGGCCGCCACCGTAATTCAGGTGATGCTCAACCCGTTCTCGAAGGGGTTTAAGGTGACGCCCAAAGGCACAGCTAGCGATCGGTTTTTGTTTAACTGGCATCTGGCTTGGCCGCTAATTTTGCTGTTTGGCGTCACGGCGATTAGCCTCTGGGTAAATCTGGGCAACTGCATGATCAAAGGAGCCTGGATGTCCACCGTGCCGCCAGAGCTGGCGGTTCAGGCCAAGGGTGTGGATATCGGCTGGATCTGGAGTGGCTACAACCTGATTATGGTCGGCATCTCGCTGCTGATTTTGCTAGATGTGCCGCGTCCTAGCCTCTATGAATGGTTTGCTCTACGCCGCACGGTCGAACTCAAGATCGAATCAGCGGATGCTGTCCGCCCCGCTTGGGGTGTCACCACTGCCCTGTCAGAAGTGGGCGCAGAAATTGCCCTGACGCAGGCCGCTGGCCTGAATCTGGCCGCAGCAGATTTGGCGGAAGCACCGCTGCATGTCCAGCTCGAAATTTTGGAGCATCAGCTGTTTTTGCAGGGCACAATTACCAAAATCGGCAGCTCGGCTGATTTTCCCACGGTGCGGGTAATGTTTGACCCGCTGAATTTGAGTCAGCAGCGGCAGCTGATCGAGATTTTGTTCTGCCGTCCGGGGCAGTGGAAAAACCGCTGCACGCCGGGAGAGATGCAGTCGCTGCTGCTGCTGTTTCGGATCTTGCTGCGTCCGCGCATTTTGTTTGATCGAAATGCTGAGGTGAGTGCCATTTCGGTTTCGCAAGTTTAGCCGGTTGTGCTAGGTTCGGTGCTGGGGGCAGTTGGGGCAAGCACCATGAAACCAAGACAGAATCGCTGGAAGACTTCTTATAGGACTCTAGCTGCGACTGGACTGCTGGCTGGAGCCATCAGCTGGATGCTGCTAACGCCAAGCTGGGCACAGAGCGGTGGACGCGCCAGAGGCGGTTCGTTTAATCAGCCATCCGCCCCGCCGCCCGCTCCGGCTCGCAGCGCTCCCAGCGGCGGCGGCTATGCTGCGCCCTATGACTACTCAGTGCCGCGTGATCCCTATGCTGCGCCCCGCAACTATCCTGGCTCCTATCGCCGCCCGCCTGTGATTGTTGCTCCGCCGCAGTCCTATTCTACTGATCCCTACGGCAGCAGCAGCAGCTCAGGCGGCGACGGGTTGTTTTTAATCTTAGTGTTGGTCTGCGGCATGGCTCTGCTGCACATTGCCATGTCCTACATGCGGCAAATGAGCGGGCGCAGCGGCGGCGCAGTTGGGGAACAGGCCAATAATATTGTGACGGTGACGCAGCTTCAGGTGGCCTTGCTGGCAGAGGCGCGGCATATTCAAGAAAATCTGACGCAGCTGAGCGCTCAGGCGGATTTGGCAAGCCAAGCTGGGCTAAATCAGCTGTTGCAGGAAACGGTGCTGGCTTTACTGCGGTCGCCGGAAAACTGGAGTCATGCCAAGCTCAGCTCGCAAACGGTGAACAGCCGAGATCAGGCCGCGCAATTATTTGAGCAGCTCTCGATTCAGGAGCGAAG
>CASBQH010000156.1 GCA_949127695.1 Synechococcales cyanobacterium PMM_0073 | reverse complement strand
TGGCTTTAGCTTAGCGCTAGCGGCCTGGAAAACCTACGGGCTGAGCGAAGATGCTTACCATGAGGCTTTTACAAACTGGCGGCAGCGGCAGCAGCTGAAGCGTTCGGTGACAGGCTTGCTGAATCGGGTTTTGGGCGTGGAATGAGCGAGGCTTCAGCTGAATATTGCGTTTGGGTTTGCCAATATCGCTCCTGTCAGCAGCAAGGCTCAGCCGAAGTGCTGACAGCTTTTACGGCAACTGCGCCAGCCAATGTCCAAGTCTTGCCCAGCGACTGTATGGGGCAATGCTCTACCAGCGTGACCGTGCGGGTAACGCCAGACAATATCTGGTACTGCCGAGTGCAAGCCAAGCAGGTGCCGCTGATTGTCCAACAGCATCTTTGCAATCATCAGCCTGTGATCGAGATGCTGCATCCGCGCCTGCATCCCAGATCCCTACATCTCAGACCACAGCCTAACGCTCCTGAAACTCCACCTCACGCTCGCGAATAATTACGTCGTAGTTGCCGAAAAAGTCGTGGCCGAGCAGCCCCACATCTAGCTCAGCTCCAGCCACTGCGACCAGCACATTTTTGGCCACCGCACCGCCAACCGCAATCGACTGCACGTAGCCCAGCGGAAAAGTAACGTTGCGCTGACTCGCTGTATCGACGCTCGCCTGTGCTACGGTTTTGACGCCAAGCTGGCTGGCCATTTGGCGCGTGATCAGCGTACCGCTGGCTCCCGTATCGACAATCATATCGAAGGGCTGACTGTTGTTAAAGGTGACGCGGATCACGGGCGTATTCCCGGCTCGACGCACAATTGGCGCATAGAACTTGCGGCTTTGCGGTGGATTGGGAGCTTCTGGCTGAGCAGCAGACTGAGGGGCAGCCGCTGCAATCGGAGCCGCAGAACGGACAGCTGGGCGCGTAGGCGGCTGCGCGACTGGCGGCAGAACCACCACGCCATTCGGATTGATGAGAGTAGTCGGTCGATTCGCCTTTTGCTGCGCGCTGGCCAAATTTTGCTGATATTGCCCCAACTTTTGCTGGGCTTCTGCCCGATTGAGGCTAGAAGCGGGCACTGCTTTCATCAGCGTCACGGCCTGCTGCCAGCGGCTCGCAACCAGTCGCCAGTCATCGCGTGACTGAGCCGACCGACCCAACTTGTCGGCGCTGACCGCTCGCTCGACCGCCAGCTTAAACGAGTCTGTTTTGGCCTCTGGCTGGACAGGCGCGGCTTTTTCGGGAGTCGTAGCAGTGACCGCTGAGGCAGAAGTTTGAGCCTGTGAATCGACCAGCTGTGACGAACGGGTGGAGGAGCTACAGGCACTCATCCAGCCAGCTAACCCCACAGCAAGGAGCAAAGTCAAATTAAAGGAGCAAGGCTTGGACATGACAAGCATCTTTGAAAAACTGGCGCTTCAGCTCAAGACGAAACGAATCTGAATAGAGATCTGAGATAAATTGGCTTAAGCAGGTTCAGGATACCCAGAATCTCACTGATTCCATAGCCGAATCGCCGTCACAGCAATATTGCCCGCAAAACAAACCTCGACATCAGAACCCAAATCGCGAGCGCGTTTGCCATATTCTCCAGCATACTGCAAGCCTCCGGTTTCCGACGCCTGATAGACCGCAGGCAGCGGCTGAGTGCAGAGTGGGCAAAATACTAGCGCCGGATCGGCCATGCCGCGTTCTAGTAAATGCGGCAAATTGACGTTCCAAAAGCTGCCAGAAATCTGCGGCTGGTGGCAAAGTTTATCCAGCACGGCACCGGTGATCTGGCTGGCTCGCGCCCAGTCAATTGGCTGACGGCAGTGAATGTAATGCGAGATCGCCATGCCAGGAATTCGGTAGAGCGCCGCTTCCCGCACCGCCGCCACCGTGCCCGAAATATAGAGATCTGCGCCCAAATTGCCGCCTGCATTGATGCCTGAGAGCACAAAATCTGGCTGTAGCTGTAGATGGCTGAGCGCCACGCGAATGCAGTCGGCAGGCGTGCCCTCCACCGCATAGGCAAATTCTGAGCGCTGCTCGACTCGAATTGGGCGATCGGTTGTCACCTGATGGCTACAGCCGGAATGGTGATGCAAGGGCGCAACGATGGTAATCTCCGCATCAGGAATCGCTTGACTCACGGACTCTTTCAATGCTGCCAGTCCCGGCGCATCAATGCCATCGTCGTTGGTCAGAATGAAGCGCATGGCGATTAGAATTTAGGCTGCTAACTATCGTACTAGCCCTGGCAGATCACGCGCCGCAGCGACCGCATGTTTCTGGGCAAATCAAACCGGATGCCCTCTTGAATGATCCGAGTTGGGATGGGGATGGACGGCTTGGCTTGAACCGAATAGGTCAGCAGCGTGCCGCCTTGGTGATCCTGAAGCTTCAGCCATGCTGCAAAATTGTTGAAGGTGCCTTGCTCTAGCTGAAACTGGATCTGATCACGCAGCGGGTGAATCGTTTCCGTCACCTTCAGATAGATTTCGACTTGGGCTGTAAACATTAAAAAAGTTTTGCCTGCCGCCTGATACAGATGCTTACAGCCCTGAGATTCGGCGATCACGCGGCTCTGGGTCAGGCTGGGAAAATACTGCGTCCAGCGCGGGTAGTCGGTGAGTCGCTGCCAGATTAAGCTGCGCTCCAGCGGCAGATACATCTGGGCTGTGACGGCCCCGCCCCAGGCTGAGTAGGGCTGAGTTTCTAGGGCAATTTCGCCCTTGAGCAGAGCCGCCTGATGCGACTGGCTCCACCCTAAATCAATAGCTGGCTCGGCGAATGCGATGGTCATGTGGGTTTGCACAGCTGTGAACTATCTGCCTTCTTGTAATGAGCTGACCTAATTCAAGACCGCATCTAGCCGATTCTTTGTCCTCCTAGTTGTATAGCTTCAGAGCTGAAGATACAATCGAGCTGATGGCAATTCATGTAAAGATCTAGAAAACTTTGCCCTCAGCTAGTGTTTAGTCCCGAAATATTGATCCACTGCCAGGAGTGTCTGTGAAACAGCCCCCTAATCTGGGAATTCAAATCTTTTTGTATGTGGCCGGTATCCTGCTGGTGCTGATGGCCATTTTGCTGATGCTGCAAGCCTTTGGCTACTTCACCAATATTCCGCGCTCGGCGATTTGGGCGATTGTGCTGCTGGCAATTGGCTCTGGAATTTTGTCGGCGCTGAAGGCGCGTTAGATTACCTACGGGGCAATTATGGGGCAATCGCTACGACCCACCACCCAACTCTTTCTGCTGACGCTAGCGGTGACGTTTGTAGTCTGGGCGCTGCGTGGCTTCGGCATTCTGACGTTTTTACCGGGCGGCGTGATCTGGCTGCTGATTTTGCTGTCCGTGGGGACGGGCGTGGTGAATGGCTTGATGGGAACCCGGCGATGAGGCAAACTAGGCTTAGGAAATCGAGCTTAGGATATGGCTAGCGCGACTATGATCATGCTTTCTTCAGCAGAAATTGCCCGCTATCGCTCTCAGCTTTCAGACAATGAGGTGGCGCTTCAGGCGTTGGACATGATTGAAGACTGCGAAGGCAACTTAGAAGATGCAGCGATTAATTTGGCCTTACAGGTGGGGCAGGAGCCAGACCGCAGCGATTTTCTAGACGGATTAGCCAAACGCTGGCGGGTTTTTCTCTGCCAGACTGGATTAAAAGAGAGTTTACAGGCGGGTTCGGTGATGAGTGCGGTGAATCTATTGGCCGCCGAGACTAGCATTCCAGCCATTTTGGCTACGCCTGTGGTGCTATACGTCGCGCAATCGGGAGCCGAAGAGTTTTGTAAGCCGCTGCAAGAGAAAATTTAGCAGAAGATTTAGCAAGGGAGTCTCCCCGCATGAATCAAATTCCGCTACCCGCTGATTTGCCACCTGATCTGGTGCGAGTTCATCTGTTTGTCTCAGGTCGGGTGCAGGGGATCGGCTATCGAGCTTCTACTTGGGACGTGGCACAGCTGCTGAAGCTGAATGGCTGGGTGCGAAATCTGCGCGATGGCCGCGTGGAAGCCGTGTTTGAAGGGTCAAAAGCCCAGGTCGAGGAGATGATTCGCTGGTGTCATCAGGGGCCGCCTACGGCAAAAGTCCAGACGGTTGAGCTAGACAATGAGCCGCCAGAAGGACTCCAAGGCTTTGAGGTGATCCAGTCTCGCTGAGTCACCTAGTTTTGCAGAAGTTGGGCAAAATAGAGGTGCAGCCAGTCTAATTAATGTTCTAGATCTTTAACCCGCTTTAACGCCATGCAAGCGCCCCAAGACGCCTCTCCCGCTCAAGTCCGCCAGACTCGCCAGCAGTTTGTCACCCCCGAAGATTATCTGTCTTACGAGCTGGGGATGGCTGTGCGCCAGCTGCCGCCGCTCTACACCAGGTTGCTGGCCGGGAGTCTGTCGCTGCTGGTGTTTGGCGCGATTGGCTGGGCGCATTTCAGCAAAGTAGACGAGGTAGCCACAGCCCAGGGCGAACTGGTTCCTTCGGCGCAGGTGCGTCCGGTGCGAGCTTTAGAGGGCGGCATCATCAGCGAAATTCGGGTGGGCGAAGGGGATCGGGTGAATCAGGGGGACGTACTGCTGGTTCAAGATGCGACGCTAAATCAGGCCGAGGTGACGCGCCTGAAAAACTTGAGTCAGGGCGTTAAGCAGGACATTGCCCGACTCAAAGCCGAAAGCAGCGGCCAAATCAGCGCTGGTGCAGCTCAAGATCCGCTGTTGACCGCCCGCCTGCGTGACTTTGACAACCAGCAGACCGGAGCTAAAGCCGACGCACAGCGCCAGTTTGCGGCCATTAGCGAAGCCAAAGCGCAGCTCGAGAAGCTGCAAGGTAACTTGACTAATGCCCAGACGGCCTTAAAAAACTCACAGGAGCGAGAGTCTAGCCTGCGTGGCTTAATTGACGGCGCGATCCCTCGATTTGACTACCTCGAAGCCAAAGACCGACTGACCGAGGCTGAAGATCGGGTGAACTCACTTGGCAAAGAAATTCAGGGGCAGCAGCAGGCAATCCGACAGGCCGAGCAAGCCTACCAGTCGGCACAGCAAACCGTCAACCGCGTCAGCTCCGAGCGTCAGGGCACCGTGCTCGATCAGATGCGGCAGCGCCAAGAGGAGCTGACCAACCTCGAAGGGCAGCTGGCTCAGGCTCAGCTCAAAACCGCCGGCCAGATGATTACCGCACCCGTTGCTGGCAAAGTCTACGACGTGCAGACGACGCTGGGCGAGCGCTCGGTGGCTCCCGGCCAAGAGCTGATGTCGATTCTGCCGGATGACGCCGATTTGCTGCTAGGTGTGAAGGTGCTCAACCGCGATATTGGTTTTATCTCAGTCGGGATGCCGGTAAAGGTGAAGCTGGCGACTTTCCCGTTTCAAGAGTTTGGCATGATTGAGGGAGAGGTTGCTCAAATTAGCCCGAACGCCACAGCCGATAAGGATTTAGGACCAGTATTTAACACGAAAATCAAGCTGAAGCAACGAGATATTTTGGTGAATGGCAAGTCCGTTGAGCTGACTCCCGGCATGGCCGCCACTGCCGAAATTGTCACCCGCCAACGCTCCGTGCTCACGTTCCTGCTGGAGCCGATCACGCGACGATTTGACGAGGCATTCACGCCGCGATAGAGGTATGCGACAGGCGTAATAGTTACACATCGTTACGACAGCCAATTTGGCAACAAGCCTGTGCCCGCCCTGCGGTAAGCTGGGGTGATGGCTGGCGTTGGCCAAACTGCGCGTCAGAATGGGTCGGCTCCAGCAGCAATCACAACCGCTTCAAACAGCTTCAAACAATGGTTTCTAGTCCTCCGCGTCCGATTCGGATTGGTTCTCGCAAAAGTCAGCTAGCGCTCGTGCAGACCCACTGGGTGCAGGACGAGCTGCAACAAAAGTTCTCAGATCGCAAATTTGAAGTCCATACGATGAACACCCAGGGCGACAAAATCCTGGATGTGGCGCTGGCTAAAATCGGCGATAAAGGGCTGTTCACCAAAGAGCTAGAGCTAGGAATGCTGCAAAACGAGATCGATTTTGCCGTGCATTCGCTCAAAGATTTGCCCACTAATTTACCTGAAGGCTTGATGCTGGGCTGCATCACCGAGCGCGAAGATCCGGCAGATGCGCTGGTGGTTCATGCCAATCACCAAGCCAAGCAGCTGGATACGCTGCCCGAAGGTGCAGTGATCGGCACTTCGTCACTGCGACGGCTAGCACAGCTGCGCTACCACTACCCGCATCTCAGCTTCAAAGATATCAGGGGCAACCTAAACACGCGCCTGCAAAAGCTGGATTCTGGCGAATATGACGCGATTATTCTGGCGGTGGCTGGCCTGAAGCGGCTGGATATGGCTGAGCGAGTGCATCAGGTGATTCCACCCGAAATTTCGCTGCATGCAGTTGGGCAAGGGGCGCTCGGAATCGAATGCCGCAGCAAGGATGCCGAAATTCTGGAGCTGCTGAAGGTGCTGGAGCATAGTTCCACTACCGCCTGCTGCTACGCCGAGCGCTCGTTTCTGCGGGAGCTAGAAGGCGGCTGTCAGGTGCCAATTGGCGTGAATACCAGCATTGAGGGCGATAGCCTAACGCTGACTGGCATGGTGGCCAGCCTCGACGGCCAGAAGCTGATCAAAGATAGCGTCGTGGGTACGGTCGCGGAAGCCGAAGATCTGGGCATTCAGCTGGCACATAAACTGCGCGATCAGGGCGCTGGTGAGATCCTGGCGGCAATCTTTGCAGAAGTTGGTCGCGGCTAGTCGGGTTCAGCCACGACCTGTAGGTAATCGGGCGCTAGCAGGCTGCGGACAAATCCATACAGCTCCGGCTCTGAGCGTCCGTCGAGCTGATGCTCCTTGAGCGCAATCATGCCGTCAGCCAGTTCGGCGGCGCGCTTGCGGTAGGAATTATGGGCGCTGAGCAAATCCAAAAACACCTCGCGCTCGATCTGAAGGCGGCTGGCATCTTCGGTCAAGGGCGTAGCGTAGGCGACCGCATCAACTTCGTATTTCAGCAGAAAAATTAGCGCGCCGCTGAGCTGCTGGAGCTGCTGCTGGAGCTGCCGTATGTCGAGTTCGAGTCGATCAAACCCGACCGAGCCTTCAATCCGCAGCTCGACAATTGGCGCGTCGGCTGGGTTAAGCTGGCCTTTGGCAATTGCCTGTTCGATCTGCTCAACCGCTTGCAGCTCTAGCTCCTCGACGGTTTCCTGTCCCTGCGTGGTCAGCCTGAGCCGCACCACCGAGCGCTGGTAATAGTCCTGCTTCAGCTCAGCCTGAATGCCAGTTTCGCTGAGTTCAACCAAGTAAGCCCCGCGCCGAAAGCTAGATTCCTCAATGCTGTTGGCCTCAGTTGAGCCAGGATTGAACACCCAGCCTTCCACCTCGTAGTTTTTGTGGATATGGCCGAGCGCCAAATAGTCTACGCCTGCCTGCTTCAGCGGCGCAATATCCGCATAGCGCAGCGCTCCCTGATAGCGGGCAATCTGGCCTTCGAGTCCGTGATGAAACATCAGGATCGTTGGGCCGGGACTGGGCGGCAGATTGGGCAAAGCCGCCGCAATTTGCTCGATCGCTTTGGGGGCAGAGCTGCCATACCAGCTTGATCCGATCACCCGCACGCCGCAGTCAAGGTCAATATAGCCGCCCGTTCGGCCATCCCAGGGCGTGTAGAAGCCATCAGTGCCCGCTTCGCCCGGTTCGAGCAAAATCACCAAACCCCAGTCGGCCAGGTAGCGCAGCCAGTTGGTTTTGGTACCGTAGGGGCGGTTGTCGTGGTTGCCTTCGATGGCGAGTACCGGAATCCTGGCTTTTTGCAGCTCCTTCAGGCTAAACTGCGCCTGGTTCAGCGTCACGGGCTGAATGTTGCGATGCTCAAACAGATCCCCGGCAATCAGCACAAAATCGACCGCCTCAGCCAGCGCATATTTTTCGATTGCGTCGTTGAAGGCGTAGAAAAAATCCTGGGTGCGTTCTTTGCAGTCGTAGCGGTCAAACCCCAAATGAACGTCAGCCAGGTGCAAAAATCGCGGCATAGCAAGTACAAACGAACTTATCTCGTCAAGCTATTCTATGCCCCGATTTGATTTCCGTCCAGTTTATGGCTTACTCAGAGCATTCAGGCGGTCGAAGCAGCCAGCTCTTCCAAGCGCTCCTGCTGATCCTGCGAAATGCAGGACTGCACCACCGTTTCAATATCGCCTTCCAGCACCGGATTCAGCGTAAAGTTCTGCCCTAAACGATGATCGGTAACGCGATTATCTTTGTAGTTGTAGGTGCGAATCTTCTCAGAGCGTGCCCCGGTTCCCACCTGCGACCGCCGCATGGAGGTAACGGCTTCTTGCTGTTCGCGCAGCTTAATTTCATACAGCTTGGCTCGCAAAATCTGCATCGCCCGCTCCCGGTTTTGCAGCTGCGAGCGCTCTTCGGTACAGAACACCCGAATTCCAGTCGGCTTATGCATCAAGTCTACGGCAGTTTCCACCTTGTTAACGTTCTGTCCACCCGCTCCGCCCGAACGCGCTGTGGTCATCTCAATGTCTTTGGGATCGATCTCAACTTCCACATCGTCCACTTCGGGCATGATTGCCACCGTCGCGGTTGAAGTATGCACTCTGCCGCCTGCTTCAGTCACGGGCACGCGCTGCACCCGATGCACGCCCGCCTCAAACTTCAGCTTGCTATAAACCTGATCGCCCTGAATCTCCAGAATTGCTTCTTTGACGCCGCCCATTTCAGCCAGCGACAGCCCCATCAGCTTGACGCGCCAGCCCTGCTCCTCAGCGTAGCGGCTGTACATCCGCACTAAGTCGCCCGCCCAAATGCTGGCCTCATCGCCGCCTGTGCCTGCCCGCACCTCTAGCATGATGTTCTTGTCGTCGTTCGGGTCGCGCGGCAATAGCAGCACCTTCAGCCGTGCTTCCAGGGTTTGGCTCAGCTCGTCTAGCTCCGCGATTTCCAGATTTGCCAGCTCTTTGAGATCCGGATCGCCGCCCGCATCTTTGGAGATTTGACGCGCCTCTTGCAGATCCTGCTGAGCTTTCTTCCAGGCATCGTAAGTTTCGACCGTTTCTTCCAGCGAAGCCCTCGCCTTGGCAATCCGCTGAAACTCGGTGGGATCACGAGCCACATCTGGATCGGCTAGCCGCTGGGTCAGCTCGTAGAAGGTTTGCTCAACCGATTTAAGTTTGTCTAGTAAATATGCTTCAGCCATAGGTCTTGCGGTATAAAAATAATCAAAAGCGCAAAAGCAGCCGGACTCCAAGAGCCTGACTGCAATTTTAAATCATCCGTTCGACTTGCTACTTTTTCTTGCTGTCGGCAGCAGTATCAGCAGGTGCATCGGCAGTTTGGCTGGCATCCACCATGCCATATTTCCGCAGGAAGCGCTCCACCCGACCTTCGGTGTCGATGATCTTTTGAGTGCCAGTAAAGAAAGGATGATTGCCTGACCAGACATCCACATGCAGCTCAGGCTTGGTGGAAGCTACGGTCATGATCTGTTCGCCGTTGCAGAAGACTTTTGCTTCTGGATACCATTTGGGATGGATATCAGATTTTGCCATGTGAGGTCGTTCTCCAGTGTTCCGATAAATGTTTCGCTAAATTAACGCTTCGAGTATTGAGGCGCTTTGCGAGCCTTGTGTAGACCGTATTTCTTCCGCTCTTTGGCACGGGGGTCGCGGGTCAGGTAGCCTTCCACTTTTAAAGGCTTGCGATTGTCGGGATCAAGCTGGCAGAGTGCTCGCGCCACGCCCAGCCGAATCGAGTCAGCCTGCCCGGTCAAGCCACCGCCTCTGACGTTCACCAAAATGTCGTACTCAGCTTCTAGACCCAGCGTTTCTA
>CASBQH010000155.1 GCA_949127695.1 Synechococcales cyanobacterium PMM_0073 | reverse complement strand
TAGGCAACGGCAGTATCTTCTGAAGTATTCATGATAGTTCTCTAATGCGTATAGTCAGTGAGTCACAATTGGCAAAAACAATCGGCAGAAACAATCGACAGAAACAATTGGAGAAAAAAGTCCTGATCACTACGCCTTGGATCAGGACTTCTCAAGACAAGGAGAGTCTCAAGCTTAGAGAGGACTAGCCATAGCGACTGGCTGTAGAGGCAATCAGAAACGCGCCGTAGGTGGCAATATAGCCGACCGCAAAGTGGGTGAGTCCCACCAGTCTGGCCTGCATAATTGAGAGCGCCACGGGCTTATCTTTGGGGAAGCCAAAAGAGAGCGGCGTGTTTTCATGCGCCCATTGCAGCGTTTCGATGAGTTCCTGCCAGTAGCCGCGCCAGGTAATCAAAAACATGAAGCTGACAGCCCAGGCCAAATGCCCGAATAGGAACATCCAAGTCCAGACGGCCAGGGCGTTGGTGCCGTAAGGGTTATAGCCGTTGATCAGCTGAGCCGAGTTAAGCCAGAGGTAGTCTCGGAACCAGCCCATGAGGTAGGTCGAGCTTTCGTTAAACTGGGCGACATTGCCCTGCCAGATCGTCAGATGCTTCCAGTGCCAGTAGAAGGTGATCCAGCCCAGCGTATTCAGCATCCAGAACACGGCCAGATAGCAAGAGTCCCAGGCCGAAATGTCGCAGGTGCCGCCGCGTCCGGGGCCGTCGCAGGGGAAGGCATAGCCGAAGTCTTTTTTGTCAGGCATCAGCTTCGAGCCACGGGCATCCAGCGCCCCTTTGACCAGAATTAGCGTGGTGACATGCAGCCCCAGGGCAATCGCATGGTGGACATAGAAGTCACCCGGCCCAATCGTCAGAAACAGCGAGTTGGTGCCGTTGTTGACTGCATCCAGCCAGCCCGGTAGCCAGACGTTGGCGTGATTCGGCCAAGCGGTGGAGGCAATGCTGTCTGGGTTTGAGAGCAGCGTATCGAAGCCATAGAGCAGCTTGCCATGCGCCGCCTGAATGAACTGAGCAAACACTGGCTCAATCAGGATTTGTTTTTCAGGACTGCCAAAGGCCACCTCCACATCGTTGTGAACGTAGAGCGCCAGCGTATGAAAACCCAAGAATAGCGACACCCAGCTCAGGTGCGAGATAATCGCCTCTTTATGCTGCAACATCCGGTCGAGCACATTGCCCTTGTTTTGGTTCGGGTCATAGTCGCGCACCAGGAAAATTGCCCCATGCGCGAAGGCTCCCACCATTAAGAAGCCCGCAATATACTGGTGATGCGTATAGAGCGCCGCCATCGTTGTGTAGTCACGGGCGATGAAGGCATAGGGCGGCATCGAGTACATATGCTGCGCGGTGAGGGAACTGGCCACACCCAGCGCCGCCAGCGCAAAGGCTAATTGAAAATGCAGCGAGTTGTTGTAGGTGTCGTATAGCCCCTGATGCGGCAGATTAAACTGACCTTCGCTCTTGCCGCCCAACAGCCCCGCCTTGGAGTCGAGCATCTCTTTAATGTTATGCCCAATCCCAAAGTTGGTGCGGTACATATGCCCCGCAATGATAAAAATCACCGCAATCGCCAGATGGTGATGCGCCATGTCCGTCAGCCAGAGCGACTCGGTTTGGGGATGGAAGCCGCCCAAGAAGGTGAGGATGGCTGTGCCTGCGCCATCTGAGCTGCCAAAGATATGGCTAGCCGTATCTGGGTTTTGGGCATAGGCCGGCCAGTTGCCGGTGAAGAACGGCTTCAGACCTGCCGGATGCGGCGGTGTAAACAGAAAGTTATCCCAGCCGACATGCTGCCCGCGCGATTCGGGAATGGCGACGTGAATTAGATGCCCTGCCCAAGCCAGAGAGCTGACGCCAAACAAACCAGCCAGGTGATGATTCAGGCGCGACTCAGCGTTCTTAAACCAGCTTAAGCTCGGTCGAAACCGGGGCTGAAGATGCAGCCATCCGGCATAGAGGAATATTGTCGCAATCAGAATTAGAAAGAGTGCGCCTACAAACAGTTCGTTATTGGTGCGAATACCAATCGTATACCACCAGTGATAGACCCCTGAATAGCAGATATCAACTGGATTTCTGGCTCCGGCGCGCGTAAAGGCATCCACCGCCGCTGGCCCAAACTGGGCATCCCAAATTGCGTGAGCAATCGGGCGGACTCGGAGCGGATCTTGAATCCACTGCTCGTAGTTACCTTGCCAAGCCACATGAAACAGAATCCCAGAAGCCCAGAGAAAGATAATCGACAGATGCCCAAAGTGGGAGGCAAAGATCTTCTGGTAGAGATTCTCTTCGGTCATGCCGTCATGACTTTCAAAATCATGAGCCGTGGCGATGGCATACCAGATCCGCCGGGTGGTCGGATCTTGAGCCAATTCTCGACTAAACTTCGGAAATTTGGTCGCCATAGGACAAATTAATTAGGTTTGCATGATGTCACAGATCTGGCTGGAAGCCTTACCCAATGGCCGACATTCGAGCCAAAAAGAACGCCCAGGTGGTGACAATGCCACCCAGCAGGTAATGCGCTACTCCCACCGCTCGACCCTGGACAATGCTGAGGGCACGCGGCTGGATCGTGGGCGTGATTTTCAGCTTGTTATGCGCCCAGACAATCGACTCGATCAGCTCCTGCCAGTAGCCGCGTCCGCTAAACAGGAACATCAGGCTGAAGCCGAAGACAAAGTGACCGCCCAAAAACAGCAGCCCATAGGCCGAGAGCGCGCTGCCGTAGGAGCTAATTACCTGCACCGACTGCGCCCAAAGGAAATCGCGCAGCCAACCGTTGTTGGTAATTGAGCTGAGGGCAAAGTTACCGCCGGTAATATGGGTAATGGTGCCGTTGGCATCAATCGTGCCCCAGACATCTGACTGCATTTTCCAGAAGAAGTGGAATATCACAATCGACAGGGAGTTATACATCCAAAATAGACCCAAGAACACATGATCCCAGCCGGATACCTGACAGGTGCCGCCGCGTCCCGGCCCATCACAGGGGAAGCGGAAGCCGAGATTGGCCTTATCGGGAATCAGGCGCGAGCTGCGGGCAAATAATACGCCCTTCAGCAAGACGAGAACGGTAACGTGAATCGTAAAGGCATGGATGTGATGAATCAGAAAGTCAGCGGTGCCTAGCGTAATCGGCATCATGGCAATTTTGCTGCCGACTGCCACCACGCCGCCCCCCCAGACATAGCTGACGGGTTCGCTCAGCCCCGGAGCCGTGCTGCCCAAGCCAGAGAAATGGATATCGCGCAGGCCACCAAACATATTGCCCAGCGGCTGAGCGGCCTGGAGGCCGAAGTTGCCCACCGCCATGGTGTGAATCTGCTGAATCCACTGGGCGAAAATTGGCTGAAGCTGAATTCCAGTATCCGAGAACATATCCTGCGGCCTGCCAAATGCGCGCATGGTGTCGTTGTGGCAGTACATCGCGAAGCTGTGAAAGCCCAGAAACTGGCAGACCCAGGCCAAGTGAGAGATAATCGCATCTCGGTGACGCAGCACCCGATCCAGCACGTTGTTCAGGTTTTGCGCCGGGTCGTAGTCGCGCACCATATAGATGGCGGCATGTGCCCCGGCTCCGACAATCAAGAAGCCGCCAATCCAGACATGATGCGTGAACAGCGACGTGACCGTGGCATAGTCAGTGGCCAGATAGGGATAGGGCGGCATCGCATACATATGATGCGCCACAATAATGCTGAGTGACCCCAGCATCGCCAGGTTAATCGCCAGCTGCGCGTGCCAAGAGCTAGTCAGCACTTCAAACAGCCCCTTATGACCCACCGGCCCAATAAAGCTGAGGAACGGCAGCATTTTCGGCGTGCGGGCATCGTCCAGCATTTCCTTAAGGCTATGCCCAATCCCCCAGTTGGTGCGGTACATATGCCCTGCAATTACAAACAGCACCCCGATGGCCAAATGGTGATGTGCCGTATCGCTCAGCCAGAGGCCGCCTGTGACCGGGTTGAGGCCACCGTGAAAGGTGAGGAAATCAGAGTAGACACCCCAGTTGAGCGTAAAGAACGGCAGAATGCCCTGGGCGAAGCTGGGATAGATGTCGGCCATCAGCGCTTTGTTCAAGATGAACTCATGCGGCAGCGGGATATCCCTTAATGGCACGCCCGCATCCAGCAGGCGGTTGATTGGCAAAGCGACGTGAATCTGGTGTCCTGCCCAGCCGATGCAGCCCAAGCCCAGCAGCCCCGCTAAATGGTGATTCAGCATCGCCTCAACGTTCTGAAACCACTCTAGCTTAGGCGCACGCACATGATAGTGAAACCAGCCCGCAAACAGCATCAGTGCCGCCATGACCAGCGCCCCAATTGCCGTGCAGTAGAGCTGAAACTCGTTGGTGATGCCAGCGGCTCGCCAGAGCTGAAACAGCCCTGAGGTAATTTGAATCCCGCGAAATCCATCGCCCATATCGCCGTTGAGAATATCTTGGCCAAAAATATTCCAAACGACCTGAGCACTAGGCTTGATATGCACTGGATCTGCCATCCAGCTTGTGTAATTCGAGAAGCGAGCGCCATGAAAATACATGCCGCTGAGCCAAATAAATACGACCGCCAGATGGCCAAAATGGGCGGAAAATATTTTACGAGAGATCTCCTGGAGATCGCTGGTATGGCTATCAAAATCATGGGCGTCAGCATGCAAATTCCAAATCCAGGCGGTGGTTTTGGGGCCTTTGGCCAAGGTTCGGTCGAAATGTCCGGGCTGCGCCCATTTCTCAAACGAAGTCGGCACCGGATTATTGTCAACTGTCACCTTGACAGGCTGCCGCTGTTCGGGAGGCGTAATTGTCATGAAAGACGCTCCTTAACTTAATAAAGAATCAAAGGATCTATGAGATGAGTGGTCTAAAAATCAGGCTCAATCCAGTTGGATTCAGGGAAGATCAGCGGATCGATGTCATAGAGATAAGGATCGTAGGGCTTTGTATAGATCGATCGCATCCCCTGGTTGATCTGATCCATTTGATCAGCCCAAGTCGGAATCGGCTGAGCCTGACTGGTGAGGGTTGAGGCATTGCTAAAGGTCAGCTCTTTAAAATTGAAGGCTGCGACATCAATGCCCAATGCCGCCGACCAGATGCCCGCTACAGGCAGAGCCGCCAGCAGGAAATGCAGGCTGCGCGAATTGGGGAAGCTCACGCCTGACCAAAACAGCCGCTGCTGAAATCGCTGACCCGCTTCAAAGCTATAGGTCGGCTGCTTCTGCCCCAGCTGATAGCCCGCGTTGCCCTCCTCTGGCGTTCGCAGCAGCGTTGAGGTGACGAGCGAGCCATGCACCGCCCCAAACATCGCACCGCCCAAGACGCCAATCACGCCGAGTTGATGAAACGGACTCATCAAAATATTATGCTCAGCCTGAAACTGAAACATGAAATGGAACGTGCCAGATATCCCTAACGGCATCCCAACCGAAAAGCTGCCCTGCCCGACTGGATAGATTAGCAGCACCGACATGCAGGCTGCCACCGGAGCCGTAAAGGCCAGCGAGATCCAGGGGCGCATTCCCAGGCGATAGCTCAGCTCCCATTCGCGGTCTTGATAGCAGATAATGCCAATCAAAAAGTGCAGAATAATCAGCTGATAGGGGCCGCCGTTCCCCAGCCATTCCTCCACAGAGGCAGCATCCCAGATTGGGTAAAAATGCAGCCCGACTGCGGCAGAAGTGGGCACAACTGCGGCGGTGATCAGGTTGTTGCCGCTGAGCAGCGACCCTGAAATCAGCTCGCCTGTGCCGTTGAGATCGACCGGAGGCGCGGCGATTAGCGCCAGGATAAACACAATTGCCGCAGTCGATAAGGTGGGAATCATCAGCACGCCAAACCAGCCAATATAGATCCGGTTGTCGGTGCTAGTCACCCACTGACAGAACTGTTCCCAGAGCTGATTCCAGGATGGCAACTGTCGGCTGCGAGTGGGAGCGCGATTATGCCGGGGATAGCGTTGTCTGGGATAGCTGTAGAATATGTTTTGATCGGATTGATCGCGATTCGTGGCAATCGATCGATCAAACTGAATGGTCATAATAAATTATGCTCCTACAATGATCGAATCAGGCAGGTGAGGAAATCTCTATCTGCGAGAGTAGAAAATGAATCTGAAGAACTGGTGAATAAAACGATTTAGTTTAAAGAACGTAACGATGGCGCTACTTATCGACAGCATTAGTTAGTCTAAGATTCCGGCGATTTGATCGGCCAGCGTCATCGGGTCGTAGGGCTTGGTAATTACAGCGGCAATTTCTAGCTGGAGATAGCGCCGCTGATCGGCGGGTTGGGCTTTGGCGGTTAGCAAAATTACCGGAATATGTCGAGTCTCTGGGGCGGCCTGCATCTGGCGAAAGGTGTCCAGTCCGTCCATATCGGGCATCATCACGTCGAGCAGTACCGCATCTGGCTGTTCGGCTAGGGCTTTGGCAATTCCCTCGGCGCTAGAACCTGCCGTCAGCACCTCCCAGCCTCTGGCTAGCTCCAGGCAGACCTGCGTGGCTTCGCGAATATCAGGTTCGTCATCAATAATCAGAATGCGTCTGTTCATAATTGCGCCTCAGATGGCTCAGATGGCTCAGGCAGATCAGCTTGAGCTGAGAGCGGTAGGGAGACATAAAAGCTGCTGCCTGCGCCCAGCTGACTCGTCACCCAGATTCGCCCCTGGTGCTGCTGCACAATGCCCCGACAAATGGTTAAGCCCAGCCCTGTGCCGCTGCGGCTACGAGAGGGCGATGCGTCTACCTGCTGGAACCGATCAAAGATCGCATCTAGCTGATCTGCCGGAATCCCAATGCCCTGATCTTGGACGCAGAAGCAAATGCAGCCATTCTGCTGGGCGGCGGTGAGGCTAACGGTGGAATCGGGCGGCGAAAACTTAATTGCGTTGCTGAGCAGATTTGTAAACGTCTGGATCATCCGATCGGGATCAACCCAGAGATCGAGCTTGAGCGGCACTACCTTCAGCTTCACTTCGGCTTTTTCGGCCATGGCGCGCATTGCATCTGCCGATTGCAGCATCAGCTCAGCCGCAGAGCAAAGCTGCCGCTCGATTGTGACTTTGCCAAATTTGATCCGCTCTACGTCTAGCACGTCATTGATTAGGCGCACCAGCCGATTGGTATTAGAAAAAGCAATTTCTAACATTCGCTGGCTTTTCTCTGGATAGCTATTCAGCCAGCCGCTGGAGAGCAGCCCTAGCGTACTCCGAATTGAGGTCAGCGGCGTTCTCAGCTCGTGGCTAACAATTGAAATAAATTCATCCTTCATCTGCTCGACCTGCTGGCGCAGCGTAATATCTTTAAATAACACCACCGCACCGACAATTTTATCCTGCTCAAAAATCGGACTGCTGACATATTCCACCGGGAAGGCGCTGCCGTCGCGCTGACAAAACAGATCGCTGCTGCGCTGCTGAATCTTGCCAGTTTGCAGCGTCATATAGATCGGATTCTCGACCAGCAGGTAGGGCGAACCGTCTGCCTTGGCATGTTTCAGCAGGCTATACATCCACTGGCCAATCATCTCTGGCACCTCGTAGCCCAAGATCCGCGCCGCTGCCGGATTGACAAAGGTAATTTTGCCTTGCGGATCCAGACCGTAGATGCCTTCTCCGGCTGAGTTGAGAATCAGCTGATTTTGATGGCTGATCCGGTCAAGCAATGCCTCGGCCTGCTGCCGCTCCACCAGCGCCCGCTCACGTTCGGTAATCTGCCAGCGCAGCTGCTGGTTGGCCTGCTG
>CASBQH010000154.1 GCA_949127695.1 Synechococcales cyanobacterium PMM_0073 | reverse complement strand
GCGCTGGCTGAGAAAACGCGACTGGCAGCCGAGCGGCAGCAGCAGACAGCACAACGTGAGGCTTGGGGCTGGGCCATGACAAAGGTGGCTGCGGCTGTCCTGCGAGCGGTCCAGCACGCGACCTATGAAGGCAAGCACTATCGCTTTGGCTATGACGGCAAAACGCTGACGATCGCGGCGAAGGACGGTCGCGGAGTTCTGGTGAGCCGCCAGGGCGATCAGCTGTTGTTTGTGAGTGAGCAGATCACTGAAGCCGACCGGGACTACTTCCAAGCGCAAGGTCAGGCGTTACAGCAACGGCTACCGACGCTGGACGTGTCACCGCCGCCGCCAACGGACCCAAAGACAACTTGGGAGCGGTAAGCCAGTCATCAAAAGCTCCGAGTGCTCCCAGTCACGGAGCAGTGCCCCAAACAAATCAGACCGCCCGCTGGCTCTAGTCCAACGGTGTCACCTCCACTTGGTTGAGCTTGCCGACTTGCCAGGCAAGCTGTCCGCCCTTGCGCTTACCCACACGGCTAAAGGTAAAGCCAGCGTCTTCAAAGTGATCGCCGTAATGGGTGACGGTCTTGCTGGTCAAGCCCAAAAGATTAGCGAGGTTTTCGCTCGAAAGCTGCCAATGACCCCGGTAGGCTTCCTCCAGTTCGCGCAAGTAGGCCAGCTCTAGCCCACGTTTTGCTGGTGGTAGGGGTGGCGGGAAGATGGCGCTGCCCACTTTGATTAAGACCCCTGACACCACCGCCAGCACATCTGCCCTTAAAAAGGTGGCCACACTGGCAGAGAGTGCTCGCAACGGTTGACCGGGTAGCGCTTGCTCAGGGTCATAAGACCTTTCACCAGTCCTTTCACCAGAGTTCTGTTGGACTTCTACCCTTTCACCAGAGTTCTGTTGGACTTTGTGAGGAAAATCGGCAAAGCGTCCTCCCTGGCGCAGGTGCAAGTGCAGCGCGTCCATCAGGGCAGTCTGTTCACGCGCGAGATAAGCCGGTCGACCCGACCCTTTGCGCTCGATGCCCAGTACCTTAAACCGCTCGTAAAGGGCTCCGGTTTTGATGCCATAGCGAGTTTCTAGCTCGGACAGGGAGAGGCGATCAACGGTCTCAGGCAGGATGGGGAGATCGGACATGGTTGTTCTGGTAGAGTTCTGGTGGGGTTCTGGTGGCGTCTTCACCAGAGTTCTAACGCAGTACTGCCAGCCAGCATCACCGGAGTTCTACTGGAATTTCATCGGTTTCCACCAGAGTTCCACTGGAAGTTCGCTATGGCAACGCCAGAGTTCTACCGGCATGGCAGCAGTTTCCACCAGAGTTCCACTGGAAGTGCCTTGGCTTCACCAGAGTTTGACTGCAATGCTGCTAGCCGCACCGGAGTTCTACCGGCATGGCAGCAGTTTCCACCAGCGTTCTACTGGAAGTTCATCGTACCGCCAGTGTTTGACTGCAATGTTGCTAGCCGCACCGGAGTTCTACCGGCATGGCAGCGGTTTCCACCAGCGTTCTACTGGAAGCTCTCTATGGCAACGCCAGTGGCAGCGCTGGGCCATTGCCTTGGCGGAGTACCGCTAGTCTTTCCTGCAACAAGGAGTGACAACGTTGTGGTTTCGCCTTCATGAAAAGTACGGAGCTGCCGCCTTTCACATGCATGAAAAGTACGGAGCCGCCTCTTTTCGCCTTCATGAAAAGTACGGAGTCATGCTCGCTACTAGTCCAGTGCAGTGGTTTCACAGGCAGGAAAAGTACGGAGTGCTGCTGACCCAGAGTGGGACACGGCTCTACCACTCAGCCAGTGTCGTGACTCGTGTGGCTGCCCCACCCTCGAGGCTTCGGGTGCCGCCGTGCTCGCTGTTGGAACCGAAGAGCAGCAAGCCGGTGCCTCTCTGGTGACCTGGGGCACTCTAAGGTCATGGCTTACTCCATCCTGCGCTTCGGCAAACTTAAAACGGCGGGCCAAATCACCGCGTCTCAGTCCCACTGCACCCGCACCCGTGAGACGCCCAACGCCGATCCCACCAGTACGCCCCTCAACCGCCAACTGTTGGGGAGTGCCGAGCATCTTTGGGAACAGGTGGACGAACGCTTGCAAGTGGCGGCACAGAAACGGAAAACCCGACCGGATGCCAACCTGGCGTGTGAAGTCCTGCTCAGCGCCAGCCCCGAGTGGTTCCACCAGGGCCATGACCGCCAGGGCGAGCTTGACCTAGCCCAAGTCGACCGGTTTACGGCCTATGCTACAGAGTGGCTCCAGCAAGCCTTTGGTGCCTATTGTCTCTCAGCCGTGCTGCACCTGGATGAAATGACCCCGCACATCCATGCCCATCTGGTGCCGCTCCACCCGGAAAAGGGATGGCTGAGCTGGGAGCACTGGTTTGGTGGACGGGCGAAGCTGCAAGCGTGGCAAGACCACTTTGCCGCCGCCATGGCTCCCCTTGAGCTGCAGCGCGGCATCAAAGGGACGATCGCGCAGCATGAACACATTCAAGCGTTCTATGGGCGCTTGCAGCGGGACATCGCCGTACCAGACCTGGAGCGGGAATTCCGCTTGCCACCACCCGTTGCCCAAGAGTCGGTGCAGGACTATCATCAGCGGGCGAGTGTCTTGCTGGCGCAGACCGCGCTGCAAGTGCAGGAGGCGATCGCCACGGTGGTCGCTCATGCCCAGAATGAAACGTTGGCGTTGCGAAAGGAGAAAGAAGTGCGCGCCACGTTGCATGCGCTCTCAGACCGCCTCGACCAGCTGGAGCGGCAATACAGCAGCAGTCAAACCCAGGTGCAGACGCTGAGTGCCCAACAAAAAACAGCGATCGCGCAAGAGTTAGTGACGACGGCGAATCTGGTGCTCAACCTGGCACAGAGTAATTACCTGAAAGGGCGGACATATGTGTTCAGCCGTCGTCGGGGCTTCACGAAGATCGATCGGCGTGACGGTCAGCGCTTAGTCCATGACCAGGGCGGGGTGCCAACGCTTACCGCAGACTTTCAGGCAAGTGATCTAGCGAAGATTGGTCAAGCGCGAGACACGCTGTTACGCCAGCTTGCGCAAAAGTATGAGCCGCAATCGTTACAGCGTTCTAAGCGACGGTAAGTGCGATCAGCCTGGTGACTGCGCTCGCTGGAAACTCCTGCTGGGTGAGCGCTTACGCTGCTATGCCATACCTGAGAAAAAAGCCATACTGCGTATGGGATTAGCAGATGGGTCTGGGTTGCCGTTTCAAGCCGGAGCGAGCACAGCAACTTTCGCTTGGCCAACGAGTCTGCCAACTGGCACGGCAGGCAACCGGAAGCAGCAGGTTGGAGCGAGTGGCTTGGGCTGGTGGGTCATCACCCCAGGCTTGGCTCTAGGCTGCCGCTTCAATTGACAGGGTCCAGTTGTTTGAGCTGCAGGTGTTTGCGCCCCAGCACTAACTCAAACGTATCACCAGGCTGGAGTCCCATACGCTGGGTAGACGCGGTACCGATCACCAAGTGACCATTTGCGTGCACCGTCAGACGATCGCTCGCACGGCGTCCCTCGCGATCATGCTCAACTGCTTGCCCATCCAGTGCAATGCCTTCAGCCTTCAGGAGCGCCTGCAGAAACGCCAGTAGCTTGACACGCTCCACACCACCCTTCGTGACGGTGTAATAGCCACAGGCTTTCGCTTTCTGCGTTTTGCTCAGGGTCACTAATGTCTTGACCTTCTGTAATAACGCGTTCCCGGTCAGGGGTTCACTCCGCTGCGGTTTCGCCATGCTGCTGCTTTACTGCCAAAAACTTGCACTCTTATCATGCTGGATCAGCGGTCATCCTGATCGCCCTGAAACTGACGGCGCTCGCCCAGTGACAAGAGACCAGTGAGTCGTCAAACTGAACCCGGCTTTTTGGGGTGTACTAGTGGTCTATTCCGTCATCTTATGGGAGCATATCAACCGGCTCAGGGAGTACGACTGCTCCGATG
>CASBQH010000153.1 GCA_949127695.1 Synechococcales cyanobacterium PMM_0073 | reverse complement strand
GTGGGCAGCATCGCGGACAATCAATCGGGCGGCATCCCCCGCTGAAACGGCTGCGACAGCCGAGTATCCGTTGTGCCGGGATGCAGCAGCGCCACGATTGTTTTGGGGCTTTTGCGGCTGTATTCCAGCGCCGCAGTCCGCATCAGCATATTCAGCGCGGCTTTAGAAGCGCGATAGCCATACCAGCCGCCCGATTGATTGTCCGCAATGCTGCCCACTTTAGCCGAGATGCAGGCCAAAACGCTGCGCTCTGAGTGCTTTAGCAGCGGGATCAAATGCTTGGCCAGCAGCACTGCGCCAATGCTATTTACCTGAAAGTAGCGCAAGAGCCGCTCAGGCTGAATCTGTTGCAGGCTTTTTTCAGGCTGAATTTCGCCCTCATGTAAAAAGCCCACGCAGTAGATTACCAGATGCAGCCGCTCCACCTGCTGCCGAATCACGGCTAGCCCCTCAACAATCTGCGCCTCATCGGTGATGTCCATCGGCAGCAGCTGAAGCTGAGACCGAGCCGCCAAGGCCGCTAGCTCAGGTGAGGCCATGCTGCGATAGGTGGCGTAAACTTGAGCAGACTGGGGCAAAAGCTGCTGCACAAACCCATAGCCAATGCCGCGATTTGCGCCCACCACCAGAACATTTTGGCTGGTCATAGCAGGCTTGAATCTAGGCTCTCAGATTCTTCTGGGGTTTGGGGCAGATGGATGCCGCACTCTTGTTTGATGCCGTTGAAGCGAGTATCGCGCTCGTTTTCGTCGGTGGCCATCAGCGGACGGCTCGAATGCCAGTCGCCCACCGTCACATAGCCCTTGTCAAACAGCGGGTGGTAAGGCAGATCATGCGCCGTCAAATATTGGTAGATCGCTCTAGAACTCCAGTCTAGAATCGGCGATATTTTGTAGATCTGAGCCTGCAAGCTAACAATGTCCAGCGTTTTGCGATGCGCCGTCTGGTCACTCCGCAGTCCCGCAATCCAGCCGGTTGCCCCCAGTTCCTTCAGGGCGCGCTGCATCGGCTCCACTTTGCGAATCTGGTCATAGCGGTTCAGGGATTCGAGATCAGCCTGTGCCCAAAGCTTGCCATAGAGCGCCTCCATCCGGGCGGGGCTGAGCGTAGACTGATAAACTTTCAAGTTGAGCTGGAGTCTGGCGCTCAGCTGCTCAGCAAATAGATAGGTACTGTTGGGCAGGTAGCCAGTGTCTACCCAGATTACCGGCATTTCAGGCATAATCCGCGTCACCAGATGCAGCATTACCGCTGAATGAATGCCAAAGCTGGTCGTCATCACCAGACCTGATCCCAGCGTTTCAACCGCCCAATGGAGCCGCTGTTCGGCTGTGGCGGTCGCCAGCCTTGCATTGACTTGAGCTAAATCAAGCTGTTGTTCTATGGTTTTGACTGAACCTGCTGCCATCACACCTATCATCGCCGCACCTGCTCCGGATCTTGCTGGCTTAACTTCATCGCAGTATAGCTCGCTCTGCCAGCCCTGTGATCTACCGGCTCTGCCATCTTCTCATGAAAATCCCCCGGCTGCTGAGTGATTGCAGCAATCGGGGGATTTGTAGAATGCTAGATCAGGCTTTAGAGCACTAGCTCAATCGTCATCTTTTTGGTATGCGCCAAGCTTCTCAGGCGTTCCATCGCCTTGCGCTCAATCTGCCGGACGCGCTCACGCGAGAGGCTGAGAATATTGCCGACTTCTTGCAAAGACTTGGCCGTGCCGTCATCGAGGCCGAAGCGCAGGGCAATCACCTCTTTCTCTTTGTCCTTGAGGCCGTTCAGCAGATCGACAATCGTTTCCTGCTGAGTTAGCGTGTCAAGCATACTGTCGGGGCTGTGGTAATGCTCGTCGGCAATCAAATCGCCCAGCTCGCGGTCTTCCTCTTTGCCGATCCGATGAGACAGAGAAGCCGTCGCGTTGCTCTTAACAAACTCAATGATCGTCTTGGCGCGCTCTTCATCCACGCCCGAAGCTTCAGCCACCTCAGCCAGACTAGGCACATGCCCCAGCTGTCCGGTAAGCACAGCTTTGCTCTTCCGCAGCTTGTTGTACTTTTCGCTGATGTGAATCGGCAGCCGAATCATATTGTCCTGCTCGGCAATTCCGCGCGTGATCCCCTGTCTGATCCACCAGTAGGCGTAAGTCGAAAACTTGTAGCCCTTGCTGATCTCAAACTTTTCGGCTCCGCGCCGGAGGCCAATTGTGCCTTCCTGGATCAAGTCCAAAAAGTCCATCCGCTTCGATTTGCTGAGGTATTTTTTGGCGACCGCAACGACTAGCCGCAGGTTATGTACCACTAGCTTATCGACGGCGCGGTTGTAGGCTGCCATCGTCTGCTGCAAGGCTTCGGGCGATCGGCCAGCGGCCTCGGCCCACTGCTCTAGCGTTGGTGATGCCGTCTCTTCTACGGCTTCCAGGGAGCGCTGAACTTCTAATAGCGCCTGACCTTGCTCAATCTGTCTGCCGTAGATAATCTCTTGTTCGGCGGTGAGCAGCGGATATTTGCCAATGGCAATCAGGTACTGCCTGACCGCATCTCCCATCACGACCGCTGTGCCTTTGGTAGCCGTAAACTGCACGTCTACGCTCTCTGGGATTTCTGCTTCACTTTCTGGAAGAACGCTATCCTCTGGCTGGGCTGTAGTCAGCGACGAAACTCGCGTTCTAGCCGCCGCCGGAGCGGCTTCTGAATCTGACTCAAGTTCAATTTCCACTAAATCTTGATCCCAGCCTTGCTCAGCGCTAGAAGCTAGGTGGGATGCGGTTTTTTTGGCAAAGGGTGCTTTTCCTGCGAGGGGAGCTGCACGCTTACGTTGTGCGGTGACGACCATAGAACTATCTCCTGATTGACGTGGACTGAAGTAAAAATAAGGTATTTAATCGCTGTGCAAAGTCTTTGATAGTAGCACAATTTTCTCCTCGTGGCAAAGAGATAAGTTGTGCTACTGCAAAGCCGCCGCAAACCCTAGTGAACCGTAGCTAGATCTCAACTAGAGCAGCGCGATTAACCGACGCGAATTGCAGCAGTCTAGCCGAGACTGGCCAGACCGCCCCATCCACCATGTAAGCTTTTGGGCAAGGTTCAAATCATACTGCTCATTCCGCCTCTTTGGAAGGGGTTGAACAATCTAATTTTCTGAGCCTGCCGTAGACTGATTGCTCAAGTCGCGGTGGCTCAGGCGATCAGCCTGCTCCCTGGCCTTTGGCTGGGCTGCTGCTGATCGACTACTCTGCCCGGTTTTTTGCACTCACGCACAGCAGAAACCCTGCTGCATCTCCCACCCTTACGATCGCTCTCCAGAGAGTTACTGCCCTAAGCTGCTTCTTGATGAATCACAGCCCGAAGCTTTGGCAGAATCTTTACCTAATCACAAAATTGCTCTTTTATCAATCTAACCTTAACCCAGTCATTAAGCCAGGATTTGATCCAGATTTGCCCTAGAATTTGGTGATTTTAGGGCGGTAGCGGTCTAAATCTGCGGCCTGAATAGCGCGGCCTGAATCAGCGGCTGAGGCCATCTTGCCGGACTACAGCCGGACTAGATGGCCTAGAGAATCTGCGAGCCTTGGCGTCATCTTGGCGTCATCTTGGCGTCAAATTTAGATTATTCGACCTGCAAAAGACGTCACAGCTCAGAATCTAGACTAGAATGCTAAGCGTTTCATCCATTCTCAACTCTGTAGACGGTCGAACATATGAACAAAGGCGAATTAATTGATGCAATCGCTGAGAAATCTCAGGCATCCAAGAAAGAGGCAGATGCCGTGCTATCAGCCACCATTGAGGCCATTATGGAGGCAGTAGCCGCTGGGGAAAAAGTCACGCTAGTTGGGTTTGGCACCTTTGAACCTCGACAGCGCGCCGCTCGCGAAGGGCGTAACCCCCAAACCGGTATGGCGATCAAAATTCCGGCCACGACGGTTCCGGCCTTCTCGGCAGGTAAACAGTTCAAAGACAAAGTGGCTACTGAGTAGCCCTGTTGCTGAAACCCCTTTCTGTCCGAAAGGGGTTTTTTTAGATCAGTCCTGAGGGTGACTTCAGGAACTTGGGCAGAACGGCTATGCTGAGAGCAAGTTCTCCAGGTTCAGCTTCGCTCGCAGTATGACCCAGTCTCAGGTTCCGCCTCAGATTCCGCCTCAAATTTTGCATCGGCTGATTCTTGATCAGGCAATTGCCGAAATTGAATGCACCGCCCAAGAGCGCGAGCAGCTCCAGCAGCAGGTTGCGCCAGAGCAATCGCAGCAGCTCCGGCAAGAGGGCGTAGGCGCTGCCGAACTCGCAGACTGGCTGGAGCGAGAGGTGCGGACGCGCAAGTTTCAGCGGCGACAGTGGGGCAAAACCCTGACTTCTTACTTTCTCCAGCGCAAGGATCAGCTAGATCGGGTGGTTTGCTCGCTGATCTATCTGCGGGAGCTAGCCGTGGCGCAAGAGCTTTATTTTCGGATTGTTGAAGGCGAGCAGAGCTTTGCTGAGCTGGCAACGCTCTATTCACAGCAAGCGCATCCGGCTGAGCCAGTGGCGCTGGGCGATCTGCCGCCGCAGCTCGCGCGAATGTTTTATGGTGGACGCCCAGGCCAGATTTGGGCACCGACTGTGATCAATCAATGGATTGTGATTGCCCGACTGGAGGCGCATTTGCCAGTGCGCCTTGATGAAGCCATGCAGCAGCAGCTCTACAACGAGCGCCTAGAGCAATGGCTGAATCGGCAGCTGAAGCAGCGGTTTGGCTAGCGGCTCAGCGCCGGTTTTGAGCTAGCAGCTGCCGTGAGCGGCCTGAAAGCCGGGTTAAAATGAAAAAAATGAGTTCTCTGAGGCATTCAGCCGCTTCTGGCCAGAAAGCGGCTGAAGTTTATGGCGCATTCTGAGCTATAGCTTCAGTATCTTATTGAACTACAGACCCCAATTTGCCGCCCAAAATCCGGGCGAACGGGGAATGCTCCGCCTCCTGCAATTTCCCCTGAGCGAGCGATGAACAGAGAAACAGCAAAAATTGAGTCCCTGATTGAAGTTGCAGACCAGGTGCTGGCAGCTCAGCCGAGCAAGCCGCTGGATCTGTATGAAAAAGTGATTTTGCGGCATATTCTGGCGGGTCATCCCTTAAAAACCGTCAAAGCCCTAGCCGGGAACGCGATTGGCTGCGAGCAGTCTACAATCGAGCGGCAGATTGCCCCCAAACTCTGGCAGCGGCTGGGTGCCGGGGTAAAGGCCAAGAATGTTCGGCTGTTTTTAGAAGATGAAGCGGCAAAATTGAC